>NZ_JBEPBA010000029.1:0-118253 GCF_040298885.1 Streptomyces sp. NPDC001137 | reverse complement strand
AGCCCGCCCGGCAAAATCCAGCCCCTCCGGCGTTTGAGGAGCGGGGGTCCGGGGGCTGGCCCCCGGGTCGGGACGGGAAGGGGCGGCGGGGGCGAGAACCCTTACGGCACCACCACGATCTTGCGGCCCACCCCCGCCGCGAACTGCTCCAGCGCCTCCGGATACCGCTCCAGCGGAATCCGGTCGCTGATGAAGACCTCCGGATCCAGCACCCCGTTCGCGAACAACTCCGCCGCCCGCTCGAAGCTGTGCAGGACCGCCATGGAGCCCGTGATGGTGATCTCCTCGTTGTAGATGCGGTACGGATCGATCGTCACCCGAGTCGCATAGTCCGCCACCCCGAACTGCAGAAACGTCCCCGCCTTCGCCACCCGCCCCAGCCCGTCCTGGATCGCCGCCGCGTTCCCGGTGGCGTCGACCACGACGTCCCAGCCCTGCGGCCGGTCCAGCTCGTCCGCGTTCGCAGCCGACGCCGACACCCCCAGCCGTACCGCCGTCTCCAGCCGCGCCGGGTTGAGGTCGACCACGTCCACGCTCGCCGCCCCCGTGCGCTTGGCGAGCTCCAGCATCATCAGGCCCATCGTCCCCGAGCCGTAGATCAGGACGTGCGCGCCCAGGCGTGACTGCAACACGTCGTAGCCGCGGACGGCACAGGAAAGAGGCTCCACCAGGGCCGCGTCCTCGGTACGCACGTGCTCGGGCAGTTTCACGCAGTTCGCCACCGGGGCCACCGCGAACTGCGCCGCGCCCCCGGCCGTCGTGACGCCGATCGCGGCCCACCGTTCGCAGAGGTTGTTGTGGCCCGTACGGCAGTACCGGCACTCGTAGCAGTAGAGCGACGGGTCGACCGCCACCCGGTCGCCGACCGCGAGCTCCGTGACCTGGGTGCCCACCCCGACCACCCGGCCCGCGAACTCGTGGCCGGGCACGATCGGCAGCTTGGGTGCGAATTCGCCCTGGAGGATGTGCAGGTCCGTGCCGCACAGGCCGCAGGCGGCGACCTCGACGACGACCTCGCGCGGGCCGGGTGTCGGGTCGGGGACCTCGGTGACGACGGCGCGGCCCACGGACTCGATGACGGCGGCCTTCATTTGACGGCTCCCAGTGACAGGCCCTGGACCAGCTTGTCCTGGGCGGCGAACCCCGCGGCGAGCACCGGCAGGGAGATGACGAGCGACGCGGCGCACACCTTCGCCAGGAACAGGCCCTGGCTGGTGATGAAGCCGGTCAGGAAGACGGGGGCCGTCTCGGCCACCACTCCGGTCAGCACTCGGGCGAAGAGAAGTTCGTTCCAGCTGAAGATGAAGCAGATCAGGGCTGTTGCGGCGATGCCGGGCAGGGCGATGGGGGCCACCACGCGGGCGAGGATCGTCGGCAGCCGGGCGCCGTCGATCTGCGCCGCCTCGATCACCGCGACCGGCACCTCGGCGAGGAAGGACTGCATCATCCACACCGCGATCGGCAGGTTCATGGAGGTGTAGAGGATGACCAGCAGCCAGATGTTGTCCAGCATCTCGGTGTTCTTCGCGAACAGATAGATCGGGAGCAGGCCCGCCACGACCGGCAGCATCTTCGTGGACAGGAAGAAGAACAGGACGTCCGTCCACTTCTTCACCGGGCGGATGGAGAGGGCGTACGCGGCCGGGAGCGCCAGCAGCAGGACCAGAACGGTCGAACCCACCGACGCCACTGCGGAGTTGACCAGCGCGGGCCAGGGGCTCGCGCCGCCGCCCGTGCCGAAGAACTCGCGGTAGCCGTCGAGGGTGGGGGCGGCGCCGAAGGACGGCGGGTTGGTCGCCGCGTCCGACTCCGAGTGGAAGGACGTCAGCGCCATCCAGGCGATGGGCAGGAAGAAGACGAGGCCGAGCAGCCAGGCCACCAGGCCCAGGCCGACTCCCTTGCGGCGGGGGCTCGTTCGTACGGCGACCGTGCTCATGCGCGGGACACCTCCTCGCGGAACAGGGACGACACGACGCGCAGGGCGAAGGTCGCGATGATGATCGAGCCGATGACCACCAGGACGCCCGCGGCCGAGGCGAGGCCGTTCTCGTGGGCCTGGTAGAAGCTCTGGTAGACGGTGTACGGCAGATTCGCCGTGCCCAGGCCGCCGGATGTGATCGTGAAGACCGCGTCGAAGTTCTGGACGATGTAGATCGAGCCGAGCAGGGCGCCCAGTTCCAGATACCTGCGCAGGTGCGGGAGCGTCAGATGGCGGAAGATCTGCCAGTCGCTCGCGCCGTCCACCCGTGCGGCTTCGAGTTGCTGACTGTCGCGGCTCTGCAGGCCGGCCAGCAGGATCAGCATCATGAACGGCGTCCACTGCCAGATCAGGGAGGCCTCGACCGCGAGCAGCGGGGTGTTCGATATCCAGTCCGGCTGCGGGCCGCCCACATAGTGCAACAGGCCGTTGAGCAGGCCGTATTCGGGGTTGTAGAGGACGTGCTTCCACAGCAGGGCCGCGGCGACCGGGACCACCAGGAAGGGGGCGATCAGCAGGGTGCGGACCACTCCCCGGCCCCGGAACCTCCGGTCCAGGAGCAGTGCGAGGACCAGGCCCAGGACCAGGCTGACCAGGACCACCGTCACCGTCAGCAGGACCGTCGTCCACACCGAGTGGCGCAGGTCGGCGTCGGAAAGGACCTGCTGGTAGTTGTCGAAGCCGGTGAAGTGGCGGGCCTTCGGATACAGGGCGTTCCAGTCGAAGAACGAGATCACCAGGGTGGCCACGAACGGCAGCTGGGTCACGACGATCATGAAGACCAGGGCAGGCAGCAGGGGGGCCCGGGTGGACCAGGCCTTCAGCCGGGCGGAGGGCCTGTGGGTGGTGCGTACGGGAGTTGCGGCCAGGGGAGCCGTTGTCGTGGCGGTCATCGTCCCTCGTACTCCTTCGAGATCTTCTCGGCGAGCTGCTGGGACTTGCGCAGCGCCGACTCGACGGACTGGCGTCCGGCGATCGCCGCGCTGATCTCCTGGGAGACCTTGGTGCCGAGATCGGTGAACTCGGGGATGCCGACGAACTGGATGCCGGGCGCGGGGCGCGGCTGCACCCCCGGGTTGTTGGGCCTGGCGCCCTCGATGGCCTCCCTGGTCATCTCCTGGAAGGCGCCGGCCTCCTTGCGGTAGTCCGCGTTGGTGTACGTCGACGCGCGCTTGCCCGCGGGGACGTTGGACCAGCCGCTGGTGTCGCCGACCAGCTGCTCGTACTGCTTGCTGGAGGCCCAGGACACGAACTTCCAGGCCTTGTCGGGGTTGCGGGAGGCCTTCTGGATGCCCCAGGCCCAGGTGTAGAGCCAGCCGGAGGAGCCCGTCTTCTCGACCGGGGCGGGGGCGTAGCCCAGCTTGCCCTTGACGGGGGAGCCCTTCGCCTCCAGGGAGCCGGCGGCGGACGTGGCGTCGTACCACATGGCGACCTTGCCCTGGGTCATGTTGTTGAGGCACTCGGCGAAGCCGGACTGGGCGGCGCCGGACTCACCGTGCTTGCGTACCAGGTCGACGTAGAACTTCGTGGCCTTCTCGAAGGCGGGGGAGTCGAGCCCGGCCTTCCAGTCCTTGGTGAACCAGGTGCCGCCGAAGGTGTTCACCACGGTGGTGAGCGGGGCCATGAGTTCGCCCCAGCCGGGCAGGCCGCGCAGACAGATGCCGCGCATCCCGGACTTCGCCCCGTCGACCTCGGCGGCCAGCTTGGCCACCTGGTCCCAGGTGGGGTGGGCCGGCATCGTCAGGCCCTTCTCGGCGAAGATGTCCTTGCGGTACATCAGGAAGGACGACTCGCCGTAGAAGGGCTGGCCGTAGAGCTTTCCGTCGTCGGCGGTCAGCGACTGGCGCATCGGCTTCAGGACGTCCTGCTCGTCGTAGCCGGGGTCCTTGGCGACGGACGAGTTCATCTCGTGCAGCCAGCTGTTCTTGGCGTAGATGGGGATCTCGTAGTTGCTGAGCGTCGCCACGTCGTACTGGCCCGCCTGGTTGGCGAAGTCCTGGCTGATCTTGTCGCGGACGTCGTTCTCCGGCAGGACGGTGAAGTTGACCTTGATGCCGGTCTCCTTGGTGAAGTGCGCCTTGGTGAGCTTCTGCAGCTCCACCATCTGCGGGTTGTTGACCATCAGGACGTTGATGGAATTGCCGCCGGAACCGGACCCGCCCGCCCCGACCCAACAGCCGGAGAGCAGCGGGGCGAGCAGCGTCCCTGCGGCGGCCATGGCGAGCGTGGCTCGCGGTGGCCGTCGTCGGCTCGGGGTGCGCATGTATCGCTCCTGAACATATGGGGAGACAAGGGGCGGTTGCGGGCATGGAAGTGCCCTGGGGAAGGCGAGTTGGATGTGCGGACGCGCACAGTGCGGGCGCGGACGAGTTCTCTAGACGCGGATGACCTGTGGGCCCAGCAGTGAGTAGCGGTGCGCCTCGGACGAGGGGAGCAGGGTGCTCGTGACGATCGTCTCCAGAGCGCCGATCTCCGCGAACCGGCAGAAGCTGACCGCCCCGAACTTGGTGTGCACGCCGGCGAACACCGTGCGGCGCGCGGCCCGGATGGCCTGCGCCTTGACCTCGCTGACCGCGGGATCGGGGGTGGTCAGGCCGTGCTCGCGGGAGATGCCGTTGGCGCCGATGAAGGCGAGGTCGAGGACGAAACCGGCCAGCATCTTCGTCGTCCAGTGGTCCACGGTGGCCAGCGTCCCGGAGCGGACCCGGCCGCCGAGCAGCAGCACGGAGACGGCGTCGGCCTCGGCGAGTGCGCCCGCGACCGGCAGGGACGCGGTGACCACGGTCAGCGGCCGGTCCCTGGGCAGTGCCTCGGCGATGAGCTGCGGGGTGAAGCCCTCGTCGACGAAGACCGTCTCGGCGTCCCCGAGCAGCTCGGCCGCGGCGGCCGCGATCCGGCGCTTCTCGGGTACATGGCTGGTGGCGCGGAACTCGAGCGTCGTCTCGAAGCCGGCGCTCTCCACGGGGTAGGCGCCGCCGTGGGTGCGGCGGATCAGTCCGTGGTCCTCCAGGGCGCGCAGATCCCGCCGTACGGTCTCCTTGGCCACGCCGAGGGCGGCGGCGAGCGCGGTGACGTCCACCGAGCCGGTGGCGCGCGCGGTCCGCACGATCTCCCGCTGGCGCTCTTCTGCCGTCTTCGCAGAGTTCGCCGTCATCGCCGTCACCTGCTTCCGTGCCGTGCTGCCCGTTCGGGCCCGGTGGGGCCCTCGCAGGAAGTTCTACCCCCGGGGTTCGGCGCTGACCAGGCCTGTTGCAGGGCCGATGCTGCCCGTGTGTGCCCGTTTGCCGAGCGGAGTGCCCGCCTCGGACCTGCGGGGCTGTGGGCCGGGGCGTGAGATCGGGCAGCCGCGATGCCCGAATACGAGGGCGGGCGGGCCCGTTCGGTGCCCGCCCGCCCTCGCGAACGATCGTTTCCCGCCTTTGCCGGCGTCGGTGACCTCAGTACGGCCAGATCGGCGGGTCGCTCACGAAGTGGCCGCCCAGGTAGGCGTGGGCGATGTTGTCGGGGTCCAGTTCGCCCTGGTCGGCGATCAGTTTTGCCGCGTACGGCTCGGAGTCGTCCCGGGGCTCGTAGCCGAGCGCCCGTGCCGTGGACAGGTCCCACCACAGGCGTGTGTTGGCGGAGGAGCCGTAGACGACGGTGTGACCGACGTTCTCGGCGGTCAGGGCCGCGTGGAAGAGGCGGGCGCCGTCGGCCGGGCTCAGCCAGATGGACAGCATGCGCACGCTGGTGGGCTCGGGGAAACAGGAGCCGATGCGCACCGAGACCGTCTCCAGGCCGTGCTTGTCCCAGTAGAGCTGTGCGAGGTCCTCGCCGAAGGCCTTGGACAGGCCGTAGAACGTGTCCGGGCGGCGCGGGGTGTCGATGGGGATCAGCGCGCTCGCGTCAAGAGGTGTCTCCCCCTGGGGGCGGGGGGTGAAGCCGACGGCGTGGTTGGAGGAGGCGAAGACGATACGGCCCACACCCTCCTCGCGCGCGGCTTCGTACAGGTTGTACGTGCCCTCGATGTTCGCCGCGAGGATCTTCTCGAAGGGGGCTTCGAGGGAGATGCCGGCCAGGTGGATGATCGCGTCGACGCCCCGCACGGCCTCGCGCAGGGCCTTCCTGTCGGCGAGATCCGCGGTGACGGCGTCCGGGTCGCCGTCGATCGGGCGTACGTCGAGGAGGCGCAGCTCGTAGCCGAAGGCCGGAAGGAGGTTCCGCATCAGGGTGCCGAGCCCGCCGGCGGCGCCGGTGAGCAGAACGGTGCGGGGGGCTGGCATCCTCGCTTCTCCTTCGGTCGGCGGGCGCATGCGTGCACTTTATTCACATCCATGGACACGCTAGGGAGCCGGGCCGGACCCCGTCAAGTGCTCTGCGAAATGCGGAAATCCGCTGATGTGATGGCGGTGGGCGCGCTTGACCGGTCACAAAGAGGCGCCTTAGCGTGGTGGCGTTCAGAAATGTAGACGCAGATCATGAGCGTGGAATCGGTTTCGGAATCGGGAGTGCCCGTGACGCCAGTCCCTCTCGCCGCTCGACTCGGCATCCCCAGCGGGCCGCTGTTCTTCCCGGTCACCGCCTACGGCCCCGACGGCTCGGTCGACCTCGACGTGTACCGCGCCCATGTGCGCCGCGGGGTCGAGGGCGGGGCCGCCGCGGTCTTCGCGTGCTGCGGCACCGGCGAGTTCCATGCGCTCACGCCGGAGGAGTTCGAGGCGTGCGTGCGGGTGGCGGTGGAGGCGGCGGACGGCCGGGTGCCGGTGGTGGCCGGCGTCGGGTACGGCACCGCGCTCGCCGTCCGGTACGCGCGCGTGGCGGAGGCCGCCGGGGCGGACGGGCTGCTCGCCATGCCGCCGTACCTCGTACTCGCCGGTCAGGAGGGGCTGCTGCGGCACTACCGGGAAGTGGCCGCCGCGACCGCGCTGCCCGTGATCGTCTACCAGCGTGACAACGCCGTGTTCACCCCGGAGTCGGTCGTCGAACTGGCCCGCACGGAAGGTGTCATCGGCTTCAAGGACGGCCTCGGGGACCTCGACCTCATGCAGCGCATCGTCAGCGCCGTCCGCACCGAGATCCCCGGCGACTTCCTCTACTTCAACGGCCTGCCGACCGCCGAACAGACCCAGCTCGCCTACCGCGCCATCGGCGTCCCGCTCTACTCCTCCGCCGTGTTCTGCTTCGCCCCGGAGATCGCGCTCGCCTTCCACCGGGCGCTGGAGTCCGGTGACACCGCCACCGCGCACCGGCTCCTCGACGGCTTCTACCGGCCGTTCGTCGAACTGCGCGCACGGGGGCGCGGTTATGCCGTCGCCCTGGTCAAGGCGGGCGTACGGCTGCGCGGGCTCGATGTCGGGGAGGTCCGGCCGCCGTTGCACGAGCCCAGCGAGGAGCATGTCAAGCAGCTCGCCGAGCTGATCGAGCGTGGATATGCGCTGTTGGAAGACAACAAGTGAAGGCGGAGAGCCAGTGAAGACGGAGAGCAAGTGAAGGCGTCGACTTTCGTCTATCCCTGGGACGTCAACGGGGACCCGGAGGCCGCGGGCCGCATCGCCGCGCTCGGTGTGCAGCAGGTGACCCTCGCTTCCGCGTACCACTCCACACGGGCGCTGACGCCCCGCCACCCGCGCCACCGCATCGTGACGGCCGAGCACGCGGCTGTGCTGTATCCCACCGACGGCCGCTGGGAAGGACGCGCGCTGCGCCCGTACCCCGCCGGGGACTGGGCGCCCGGAGACGCCTACGGCGAGGCCGCCACAGCCCTCGCGGACGCCGGCCTGGAGGTGCACACCTGGGTCGTCCTCGCCCACAACTCCCGTCTGGGCGCCGAACATCCGGACACCTCCGTCGTCAACGCCTACGGCGACCGCTACCCGTGGGCCCCGTGCATCGCGCGGCCCGCCACGCGCGCGTACCTGGTCGACCTGGCCGTCGAGGCCGCCGTACGACCGGGAGCGCGCGGCACGGAGCTCGAGTCGCTCGGCTGGTACGGCCTCCAGCATCTGCACGCCCACGACAAGACCGGCGGGGTGGGTCTCGGCGACGCCGGGATGTACCTGATGGCCCTGTGCTTCTGCCCCGCCTGCCGGGCCGGCTACGGCGAACAGGGCCTGGACGCCGACGAGTTGGCGGCCTCCGTACGCGACGTTCTGGAGCCGCTGTGGCGGGGTGCGCCCGATGACGGCGGGTGGGCCGGGGTCGAGAAGCTGCTCGGCGAGACGAAGGCAGCCGCCACGCGCGCGTGGCGCGACGAAACCGCCCGAACGCTCCAGGAGACCGCGGTACGAGCGGTGCGCGCGGCGGCCCCCGACGGCTTCCAGGTCCTGCTGCACGCCGACCCCGTGACGTACCACGTCGGCGCAAACCCGGGCGTGGACCCGGCCCACATCCTGTCCGTGGCGGACGGCGTGGTCGTACCGTGCGCGGGCGGCCCGGACCTGCTGACCCCCTTCGCCGAACAGCGCCGGGAAAACACGGTCATCGCCGCCAACTTCCCCGTGATCGCGGGAATGGGCGGCAGCCCGAGAACACTCCCCACGGACGCGACCCAGGCACAGCGCCGGGGCGCAACCGAACTACGGCTGTACCACGCCGGCTTGGCGTCGAACGGGGACCTTGAGGCCGTGCGCTCGGCACTTGCCGGCCTCTGAGCGAGCCGGGTGGCACCAGGGGCCCGCCGGCTCCCTTCGTCGGGAATGGCGGCTGTCCGGCCTCGCCGGCTGCGGAGGCGGCGCATGAGGGGCGGCAGGGCCCGACCGGACTGCTGTTGTAGCGCGCTGTGTTGGCGTCGGACGACGTCGGCGCTCGCCACGCTGTGAGTGCCGGTCAGCGGTGGCCGAACTGCGCCAGGCGCCTGCCGGCCCCCCTTTTGCCGGAGTGGGCAGCCGGTCTCTCTGGCCGCGGGCGGGGCGCCGGTGGAGCACCAGCCCCCGGCTGCCTCGCGTTCGTTCGGCTGCCGAGGGCGGCGGTCGCAGTGACGGCGGGCGTGGGGTGGGTCGCCCTGTGGCTGTATCACGTCGGGTTGGTGTCGGGCGGGGGCGTGGAGGTGGTGGGCGTCGTGCTTGTCGGGGAGTGGGGGAGGCGGGTGGCTGTGGTCAGTAGGGCTGTGCCGAGGGTGAGGAGCAGGGGGCGGTAGTCGGTCAGTTCGACCAGGGCCGCCCCGGCGGCCAGGCCGAGTACGTTCGGTGCGAAGAGCAGGGTGTTGGCCGTGGCGGCCGTGCTGCCCAGCAAAGCGTTCGGTGTTTCGCGCTGTACGGCGGTCAGCGCGGCGATCAGGACGCAGGGGAGCCCTGCTCCGATCGCTGAGCCGCAGGCCAGGGCCACCGGGTCCGAGGGGATGGCTCGGGCGGCGACCGCGACGCCCGTGAGGGCGATTCCGCAGGCCGCGAACCGGTGTTCGCCCAGGCGGCGCAGGGCCGGGCCGCAGGCCAGACCGATCGCGACCGATCCGGCGCCCTGGACGGCGTACAGGACGCCGGCGTAGGCGGGGGAGTGGCCGAGGCCGTCGATGACGGCGTAGAGCAGCGCCCCGGACATCCCCGCGCAGAACATCGTGGTGCCGCCCGCCAGGACGAGCGGGCGCAGCCCGGGGTGGTTCCAGAGGTATCCGATGCCCTCCGCGGTCCGTCGCCGCCCGCCGGGCGTGGGCGGCTGCGGCTTCTCCTCGTGGACGCGCAACAGTGCGTACACGCCCGTGGCCAGCACGAACGTGACGGCGTCCAGCAGGGCGACGCCCGGCCCGCCGTACGCCGCGAACAGGGCCGCGCCGGCCAACGGGGCCACCAGCTTCATGGCCTCGGTCGCCGTCATGCGCAGCCCGTTGAAGTCGCCCAGCAGGGAGTGGTCGACCGCGGCGGCGACGAGAGCCGACTCGGCCGCGTCGTGTACGACTCCTGCGGCGCCGTACACGAAGAGGACCGTGTAGAGCAGCCACAGGCGGCTCGGGGAGTCGACGGTGAAGAGGGTGAGCAGAAGGGCGGCCAGAAGGAGGTTCGCGCCGAGGAGAAGCGGTTTGCGGCGGAACCGGTCGGCGAGCGTGCCGAGCAGGGGGCCGGCGAGCGTGGGCGCCCACATGGCGAGCAGGCACAGCGCCGCCAGTCCGTCCGAACCGGTCAGCTCCTTGGCCCACACTCCGGACGCCAGCCACAGTGCCGACGTCCCGAAGCCGGAGATCACCACCCCGGCGAGATACAGGCCCGCATTGCGGTCCCGCAGGACCCGCACCACCGCCCATGTCGATGTCGTCATGCCTGGCCATGGTGGGTCTAAGGCCCCCGGCCGGGGATCAGGCAAGTGCCTTATGGGCGGGCCCGGCCGAACCGTACGGATGGAGACCGGGCTGGGATGAGTTTCGGGGGCGCGTGGCGGCCGCGGATGCGGTGACCGGGCGTCTGCGCGGGCCGGGAGCGAGCCCGCCGCGGATCCGGTCGCCGCGCCGGCGGGTTGCCTGCGAGCGGACCTTACGCTTCCCGCATGCCCCTCACCCTCACCGTCCTCGGCACCGCCTCCCCGCACCCGCGGCCCGGCCGGCCCTGCTCCGGGTATCTCCTGCGCGGCGGGGGCGCCGAGGTATGGGTGGACGCCGGGCCCGGCACCTTCGCGGAGTTGCAGCGGCACACGAGCCCGGCCCGTCTGAGCGCCATCTGGATCTCGCATGTGCACGCCGACCACAGTGCCGATCTGCTGTCCGCGGTGTACGCACTGGCGTACGGGGGACTCACCCCGCCCGCGCCCGTCCCGGTCTACGCACCCGGCGACTGCGCCCAGCGCCTCGCCGGGTTCTTCGGACGCCGTGACGCCGGATTCCTGAGCGGCATCCTCGACTTCCGTACCTTGTGCGACGGTCACACCGCCCGCCACGGCGATCTGATCCTCGCCTCCCGTGCCGTCGTCCATGACGTCGAGGCGTACGGGCTGCGGGCCGAGTGCGAGGGGCGTGTGCTCGCGTACTCCGGGGACAGCGGGCCGTGCCCCGCGCTCACCGAACTCGCCCTCGGCGCCGACCTGTTCCTGTGCGAGGCCGACATCGACGCCCATCGCGAAGGCGAACAGGTGCACCTGACCCCCGAGGACGCCGGCGCCACGGCCCTCGCGGCCGACGCGAGCCGGCTGCTCGTCACCCACGTAGGACCCACGCTCACCAGCGAGTCGGCGACGAAACGGGCCGCCGCGGCCTTCAGTGGCCGTACCGCCGCGGCCCGCGAGGGCAAGACCACGACCGTCTGACCGGCCGGACCCCGCGACCCCCACTTCCTTTGTCAGAAGCATTGACGAGGCATGCGCCCCCTCCTACCTTCAACGCGTCGTACTTCGTATGTCATATATGAGACGCGATACGCGAGATCAGACACCCCGGATCTGATACGTGACCTCCGAGAGGCGCGCATGACCTCCGTGCCCACGCCGATCCCGTCCCGCACGCAGTACGTGCTGGACGCGATCAAGCACCGCATCCTCACCGGGCAGTTGACGCCGGGCCAGGCCCTGGTCGAGACCGAGCTCGCCGCACAGTTCGGGGTGTCCAAGACCCCGGTGCGCGAGGCGCTCAAGACCCTGGCGGGCACCGGACTCGTCGTGATGAGCCAGTACAAGGGCGTCACGGTGCGCATGGTGGACGCGGACATGGCGCGCGAGGTCTACGACGTGCGGCTGCTGCTGGAGCCCGAGGCGCTCAGGCGGGCGGTGCGCCGAGGCGCCTTGCTCGACGCCGCACGCACCGCGTTGACCAGAGCCGACGACGCCACCGACACGGCCGAACGGTCCCTCGCCAACCGGGAGTTCCACCGCGCCCTGTACCTGCCCTGCGGCAACCCGCTGCTCGGTCGCATGCTCGACGAGGTCCGCGACCAGGCGGCCCTGGTCTCCGCGGTGGCCTGGGCGGCCTCGCCCTCCTGGGAGCGGGAGGCCGGCGAGCACCGGGAGATCCTGCGGCTCGCCCTGGCGGGCGACGCCGACGGAGCGGCCCGCGCCCTGCACGCCCATATCGCGTCCTTCGTCGAGCGAGCGTTCCCCCAGGCCACCGACCAGGTCACGGAACAGGCAGCGAACCAGGAAGGCACCGCATGAGCAGCGTGACGTTCGAGACCCAACGGGCGGCCCTGGCCGATGTGGTGGCGATCCCGGTGACTCCGTTCGCCGAGGACGGCACCGTCGACCAGGACGCCCACCGGGCCCTGCTGCGCCGGCTGCTCGAAGGCGGGATCCGCATCCTCACCCCCAACGGAAACACCGGCGAGTTCTACGCGCTCTCTCCCGAAGAGCGCCGTCTCGTCACCGAGTCGACCATCGAGGAGGCCGGCGACCGAGCCGCGATCCTCGTCGGCGTCGGCCACGACGTGCCCACCGCCGTCGCCTCCGCCCGGCACGCCCGTGAGCACGGCGCCCAGATGGTGATGGTCCATCAGCCCGTCCACCCGTACGTCTCCCAGGGCGGCTGGGTCGACTACCACCGCGCCATCGCCGAGGCCGTCCCCGAGCTGGGCGTCGTCCCCTACATCCGCAACGCCCAGCTGACCGGCGCCCGCCTCGCCGAACTCGCCGACGCCTGTCCGAACGTCATCGGCGTCAAGTACGCCGTCCCGGACGCAGCCAGGTTCGCCGCCTTCGCGCGGGACGCGGGGCTCGACCGCTTCGTCTGGGTCGCCGGACTCGCCGAGCCCTACGCGCCCTCGTACTTCTCCGCGGGCGCCACCGGCTTCACCTCCGGCCTGGTGAACGTCGCCCCGTCCGTCTCGCTGAACATGATCGAAGCGTTGCGATCCGGCGACTACCCGGCCGCCATGAAGGTCTGGGAGCAGATCCGCCGCTTCGAGGAACTGCGGGCCGCGAACGGCTCCGCCGACAACGTCACCGTCGTCAAGGAGGCCCTCGCCTCCCTCGGTCTGTGCCGCCGCGACGTCCGCCCGCCGAGCAGCACCCTTTCCGAGGAAGTGCGCGCCGAGGTCGCCGCCATGGCCGCCGGATGGTCGACATGACCGACAGAATGCGTCCCGAGGAACTCAGAAGTCACCAGTGGTACGGCACCGAGGGCCGGCTGCGCACCTGGTCGCACAACGCCCGTATGCGCCAGCTCGGCTACGAGGCGGAGGAGTACCGGGGCCGCCCGGTGATCGCCGTCCTCAACACCTGGTCCGACATCAACCCCTGCCACGTCCATCTGCGCGAGCGCGCCGATGCGGTCAAGCGGGGCGTGTGGCAGGCCGGCGGCTTCCCGCTCGAGTTCCCCGTCGCCACGCTCTCGGAGACGTACCAGAAGCCCACCCCGATGCTCTACCGCAACCTGCTCGCGATGGAGACGGAGGAGCTGCTGCGGTCGTACCCGGTCGACGCGGCCGTGCTGCTCGGCGGCTGCGACAAGTCGACACCCGCACTGCTCATGGGCGCCGCCTCGGCCGACGTACCGTCGATCTTCGTACCCGCAGGGCCGATGCTGCCCGGGCACTGGCGCGGTGAGACCCTCGGTTCCGGCACCGACATGTGGAAGTACTGGGACGAGCACCGCGCGGGCAACCTGTCGGACTGCGAACTGCGGGAGCTGCAGGGCGGGTTGGCGCGTTCGCCCGGTCACTGCATGACCATGGGGACCGCGTCCACGATGACCGCGGCCGCGGAGGCCCTCGGCATGACCCTGCCGGGCGCCTCCTCGATCCCGGCCGTCGACTCCGGGCACGAGCGGATGGCGGCAGCCTCCGGCCGGCGCGCCGTGGACCTCGCCTGGACCGGGCTCAAGCCGTCCGGGATCCTCACCCGCGAGGCCTTCGAGGACGCCGTCACCACGGTGCTCGGGCTCGGCGGCTCCACCAACGCGGTCATCCATCTGATCGCGATGGCGGGCCGCTCCCAAGTGCCGCTCACCCTCGACGACTTCGACCGCATCGCACGCACCGTGCCGGTGCTGGCCAACGTCCGTCCCGGCGGGCAGACGTACCTCATGGAGGACTTCTACTTCGCCGGCGGCCTGCCCGCCTTCCTCTCGCGGATCACCGACCTCCTCCACCTGGACCGGCCGACCGTCAACGGCACCCTGGGCGGGCAGATCGAGGGCGCCGTCGTCCACGACGACGACGTCATCCGCACCCGCCAGAACCCGGTCGCCGCCGAGGGCGGAGTCGCCGTCCTGCGCGGCAACCTCTGCCCCGACGGCGCCGTCATCAAGCACATCGCCGCCGAGCCGCACCTGCTCGAGCACACCGGTCCCGCGGTCGTCTTCGACGACTACAGGACCATGCAACGCACCATCAACGAGCCGGAGTTGCACATCACTGCCGACAGCGTGCTGGTGCTGCGGGGCGCCGGACCCAAGGGCGGCCCCGGCATGCCCGAGTACGGCATGCTGCCGATCCCCGACCACCTGCTCCAGCAGGGCGTACGGGACATGGTCCGCATCTCCGACGCCCGGATGAGCGGCACGAGTTACGGCGCCTGCGTACTGCACGTCGCGCCCGAGTCGTACATCGGCGGCCCGCTCGCCCTCGTCCGCACCGGCGACCTCATCACCCTCGACGTCGAGGCACGCACCCTCCATCTCCACGTGGACGACGAGGAGCTGGCACAACGCAAGGCGGCCTGGACACCCCCGCCCACCCGCCACGAGCGCGGCTACGGCGCGCTCTACAACGAGCAGATCACGCAGGCGGACACCGGCTGCGACTTCGCGTTCCTGGCAAGGCCGGGCAAGGTCCCAGACCCTTACGCCGGCTGACCTCGTGAAGAGCCGGCAACGCGACCTCACGGCCGACGTCGGCTGGACGCCTACCCTGCACACAGAGATCGACAGCGCCGAGGCGGCCGACCGAGAGGTGGCGCGCGGCGCGGGCGCAGAGAGGATCCCATGAGCACCGTAGACATCGTCCTGGCGGGCGCGCGCGGTCACGGCCGCTGGCACCTGGACAACATCCGCCGGCTCCAGGACAAGGGGATCGTACGGCTGGCAGGGATCTGCGAGCTGACCCCGCTGACCGCCGACGAGATCCCGGACGGCCTCGGCACGCCCGAGCAGTCCGCCGACTTCGGCGCGCTCCTCGACTCCACCG
Source organism: Streptomyces sp. NPDC001137 (assembly GCF_040298885.1). Classification (NCBI taxonomy): domain Bacteria; kingdom Bacillati; phylum Actinomycetota; class Actinomycetes; order Kitasatosporales; family Streptomycetaceae; genus Streptomyces; species Streptomyces sp. NPDC001137. Next base: position 103,265 of record NZ_JBEPBA010000029.1, on the reverse strand, counting down.
GCGCGCGGATCGCCGTGATCTGCACACCGATCCCCACCCACACCGAGCTGGCGCTCACGGCCGCACGCAAGGGCGTGCACCTGCTGCTGGAGAAGCCGCCCGCGCCGTCGTACGCCGAGTTCCGGCGGATGGCGGACGGGGTCGCCGAGGCGGGCGTGGTCTGCCAGATCGGCTTCCAGTCGCTGGGCTCGCACGCCGTACCGGCGATCCTCGGGATGGTCGCCGAGGGCGCCGTCGGCGAACTCGCCGGCGTCGGCGGGGCCGGCGCCTGGGTGCGCCCCGAGGCCTACTACCGGCGGGCGCCCTGGGCGGGCAAACGGCGCCTGAACGGCGTCGATGTCATCGACGGCGTGCTCACCAACCCCCTCGCGCACGCCGTGGCCACCGCGCTCGCCGTCAACGGCACCACACGCGCCGAGGACGTCACCGGCATCGAACTCGAACTGCTGCGCGCCAACGACATCGAGTCCGACGACACCTCCTGCGTCCGCGTCACCACCGCACCGGGCCGCAAGGTCACCGTCGCCGCGACCCTGTGCGCCGAGCGGGACGACGAGCCGTATGTCGTCGTGCACGGCACCCGCGGCCGGATCACCTACTGGTACAAGCAGGACCGCATCCTGCTCCAGCGCGCCGACCACGGTCCCGAGGAGTACGAGTACGGCCGCACCGACCTGCTGGAGAACCTGGTCGACCACCTCACCGACGGCGCCGACCTCCTGGTCACCCCCGACGCGACGGGCGCCTTCATGAGGGTCGTTGAAGCGATCCGGCAGGCACCCGACCCGGCCCCGCTGCCCGCCGCGGCCTGGCACCTGATCCCCGACGAGGGCCGCAGGGTCGTGCCCGGCATCGACGGACTCGTCGCGACCGCCGCCGACACCCTCGCCCTCTACTCCGAACTCGGCGCCACCTGGGCCCCACCGAAAGAGGTGAGCACCTGATGACGACCACCGCCTCGCCCGCCCTGCGCGTCGCGGGCCCATCGGGGCGACGATGAACCGAGCGGTACCGATCCGGAACCCTCCCGTCCAGGGCGCTTGACCCGTTTTTTGCCTGTGGAAGAGGTATCGATCAGGCAACGGGTCTCGCGCCCGCGGGGGTGACGCGCGTAGAAACCTGTCATGCATAAGTCACTGCGTATCGCGGCGATCGCCGCAGTGTGTGCCCTCGCCGGCGGCGCCCTCTACGGCGCCGGTGCGGCCACGGCCGGCCAGTCCACGGCCAACTCCACCCATGAGCCGTACAACATCGGTCTCCTGGTGAAGGACATCGACACCTACTACGGCACGGCTGCCGACGCGGGCGGCGTGTACCAGGCGTCCCCGGACAGCCCGTACGCCCAGGATCTGGCGCGGATCGACTCGGCCGCCCGGAGGTACATGGACCAGGCCGCCCGCAAGGCGCACCACCGGGGCGAGAAGCCCGCGGTCGTCTTCGACATCGACGACACGCTGCTGCTCAGCCTCGACTACGAGAAGCGCTACAACTACACGTACAACCCGACCACCTGGGCCGACTACGTGAACAAGGCCGACCGACCGGGCGTGTTCGGCAGCGCCGAGCTGGTCCAGTACGCCGAGTCCAAGGGCGTCGAGGTCTTCTACAACTCGGGTCTGAGCGAGGCGCAGCGCACCGCCGCCGTCGCGAACCTGAAGAAGATCGGCGCCGATGTGAACCTCGACGCCGACCACATGTTCCTCAAGGACAAGGCGAACCCGCCGGCCTATCTGAGCGCCTGCGCCACGCCGGGCGCCTGGACCTGCACGACCGTGCAGTACAAGTCGGGCACCCGCAAGCACATCGAGGACGACCTCGGCTACGAGATCGTCGCCAACTTCGGCGACCAGTACTCGGATCTGGACGGCGGCTACGCCGACCGCACCTACAAGCTCCCGAACCCGACGTACTTCGTGTCCTGACCCGTCCCGTCCGTCCCGCTCAGCCGCACGTCCTGAGCAGCCGCTCGTACTCGGCAGGACGACGGAAACGCCCCGCCGGTCGTCACCGGCGGGGCGTTCTCGTCGCCGACGAGGGGGGGCTCTGTCGGCGGCTGCTGACCGAGGGGGGCTCAGGTCAGCAGGTCCAGGACGTTGTACTGCGAGGTGTCCGTCCTCCCCGCACTACTAGGGACGCTGAAAGTGAAGGTGTGGTTGTTTCCGCGGTACGACCCTGTGGTGAGGGAGCGCGTCGAGGGCCGTGTGGGTGCCGTGGGGAGGGTCGAAACCCAGTTGTCTCTCGGTTGCCGCAGGCGAGGAAAGGGTTGCCGCCGGTTTCAAGATTTTTTACGAGCCGCCTAGTCGCCGGTGCGCGTCGCGAAGTCGCCGCCCACCGCACGCTGCGTGCCGCCCGCCGTGGCCGTGATGGCGTAGACGTCGTCCTTCGCGTCCCGGCCGCCGCGCGCATGGTTGTACTGTCCGGCGAACACCCACTCGCCCTGGGGGACCGTAAGGCCCGCCTTGAGCGTCCAGGTGTAGACGAGGAAGCCGTTCTGCTCGCCGGCCGTGAGGTCGAAGTACTGTTCCGGCAGTGAGCGCCAGGCGCCCGTGTTGCTGACCCCGCCGGTCTGGGCGACTTTCAACTGCACGGTCAGAGCGGTGAGTTGCCGGCTCGTCCTGAGTGTGATGTTGCTCTGCGCCCAGAAGTCGTTGCTGTGCGTGTCCAGCGAGCCGTCCGACCACAGCGGCCCGTCGCTCCGGCCGGAGGCGGGCGCCCCCGCGGAGGCGGAGGGCTTCGCCGCGGGACTGCCGCTCGGCCTGTGGGACCGCGGAGGGCCACTGGGCGTCCGGCCGACCGGCGGAACGGGCGCCCGGCTCGTCGCGTCGGGCGACGGCGTGGGCGTGGGGGAGACCGAGACCGTCTGCTGCGGGGGAGTGTCGTCCTTCACCGCGGACGCCACCGCGTAACCGCCCACCGCGAGCATGCCCGCGACCGCGGCCGTCGCACCCACCACCCGGGCCCAGCCCCACACCGGCGGACGCGTCGCCCGGTGGTCGGGGCGGCTGTGCCCGCTCATGCCCCGCTCGATCCGCGCCAGGATCCTGGCCCGGTCCGGCTGGTGCGCCTCGGCCGTCTCGTGCAGCCGGGCGCGCAGCTCGTCGTGCACGTCCTGCTGCCTCATCGGACGGTTCCTCCACTTTTGCCGCCGCGCGCCATCGCCGCGTGCACCTTCTGCGGTACGCCCTGGGAGCCGAGGATCTTCTGCAGCTCGGCCATCCCCTTGGACGTCTGGGACTTAACCGTACCCACGGAAACACCCAGGGCGAGAGCGGTGTCCTTCTCCGACAGGTCGAACGCGTGCCGGAGCACCACACACGCCCGTTTCCTGAACGGCAGCCTGCGCAGCGCCTCCTGGACGTCGACAACGCCTGCTATGTCGGGATTATCGGTCTTCTCCTCGCGCTGCGACCAGAACAGCGAGATCCGCCGGCGCTCGCGCACGGCGCTGCGGATCCGGGTGCGGGCCAGATTGGCGACGACTCCGCGGGCGTAGGCGGCCGGATGGTCCGCGGCGCGCACCCGGTCCCAGCGGTGCCACAGGGTGAGCAGTGCGTCGGCGGCCAGATCGTCGGCGGCGTCCGCCTCGCCGGTCAACAGATGGGCGAGCCGGGACAGTTCGGCGTAGTGCCGCTCGAAGAAGGCGTGAAACTCCTCGGAGGCTGCATCGTCGACGACAGTGCCCACGGGTGACCTCTCTGCGTGTGGCATGTAGATGACACGTGAGGAATGTGATCATCCGGAGGAGGCCCGGACGAGATCCGGAAGCGTAGCAGTGATGAACACCCGGCTCGTACGGGGCTTCGAACAAAGTCTGGCGGGCCGACCGATTCCGTAACACGGAGAAAACCTGAAACGGGTTCATCGCGGGAACAATCCAGCCAGCATCCGCACACTGATCAATCAGGCACCTAGGAGCACCCGCCATGTCCGACACCGGGAAGACGGCCGACCGGCAAAGTGCCGCACCACCAGCGGCGAACGGAGTCGACCGGTTCTTCAGGATCTCCGAGCGGGGGTCCACCTTCGGCCGGGAGATACGCGGCGGCTTCGCCACGTTCTTCACGATGGCCTACATCCTTGTCCTGAATCCCATCATCCTCGGCAGCGCGAAGGACAAGTTCGGCCACAGCCTCGACACCGGCCAACTCGTCACCGCCACCGCCCTGGTGGCCTGTGTGATGACGATCATCATGGGCGTCGGCGGCAACCTCCCGCTCGCCATCGCCGCGGGCCTCGGCCTCAACGCCGTCGTCGCCTTCCAGCTCGCCCCGCTGATGAGCTGGTCCGACGCGATGGGGCTCGTCGTCCTGGAAGGCATCCTGATCTGCGTCCTGGTCGTGACCGGACTGCGGAAAGCGATCATGGATGCCATTCCGCAGCAGCTCAAGCAGGCGATCGGCGTGGGCATCGGCCTGTTCATCGCCTTCATCGGCTTCGTGGACGCCGGGTTCGTCAGCCGTATCCCGGACGCGGCGCAGACCACCGTGCCCGTGCAGTTGGGGGCCGTGGGCCGGCTGACCGGCTGGCCCGTCCTCGTCTTCTGTCTCGGCGTGCTGCTCACCATCGCGCTGCTCGCACGCAAGGTGAAGGGCGCGATCCTGATCAGCATCGTGACCATGACGATCGTCGCGATCGTCATCGACGCGGTGGCCGACATCAAGAGCTGGGGCCTGACCACCCCGCATGTGCCCGACAAGATCGTCTCCACCCCCGACTTCGGACTCATCGGTCACTTCAGCCTGTTCGGCGGCTTCGCGAAGGCCGGGATCCTCACCGCCGTCCTGCTGGTCTTCACCCTGATCCTGTCGGACTTCTTCGACGCCATGGGCACCATCGTCGGCATCAGCGCGGAGGCCGGACTGCTCGACGAGCAGGGGCAGGTGCCGGGGATCGGCCGCGTCCTGTTCATCGACGGCGCGGCGGCGGTGGCCGGCGGCCTGGGCTCCGCCTCCTCCAACACCGCCTACATCGAGTCGGCGGCGGGTGTGGGCGAGGGGGCGCGTACCGGCTTCGCCAACCTGATCACCGGTGGGTTGTTCGGGCTCGCGCTGTTCCTGACGCCGTTGCTGACCATCGTGCCGCTGCAGGCGGCCGCGCCTGCGCTGATCGCGGTCGGGTTCCTGATGATGACGCACGTCAAGCACATCGACTGGGACAAGTACGAGATCGCCATCCCGGCGTTTTTGACCATCGCCGCGATGCCGTTCACCTACTCGATCACCGACGGTATCGGGGCGGGCTTCCTGGCCTACGTCGTCATCAAGGCGGTGCTCGGCAAGGCGAAGGAGGTGCACTGGCTGCTGTGGGGTGTGTCGGCGCTGTTCCTGGTGTACTTCGCCATCGACCCCGTGGAGCAGATCCTGGGCGTGAAGTAGGCACGGACCGGGACTCAGTTCTTCAGTGCCGCCTCCATCACGGCCTTGGCCACGGGGGCGGCCAGCCCGTTGCCGCTGACCTCCGAGCGGGCCGCGTTCGACTGCTCGACGACCACCGCCACGGCGACCTCCTTGCCGCCCTCCTTGCCGAAGGACGTGAACCAGGCGTACGGCGTCTTGCTGTTGTTCTCGCCGTGCTGGGCCGTGCCGGTCTTGCCGCCCACGGTGGCGCCCGGTATCTGGGCGTTCGTGCCGGTGCCCTTCTCCACCACCGTCTGCATCGCCGACTGGAGTTGCCCGGCGGTCGAGGAGCTGACGATCTCCTTGGTGCTCGTGCTGTCGTCGTAGTTCTTCAGCACGTCACCGCCGCTGTCGGTGATCTGCGAGACCATGTGCGGCGAGACCAGCTTGCCGCCGTTGGCCAGGGCGGCGGACACCATCGCCATCTGGAGCGGGGTCGCGGTCACGTCGTACTGTCCGATGCCCGTCAGGGCCGTGGAGGACCGGTCCATGTCGGAGGGGTAGACACTGGTGTAGGCCCGCACCGGCACGTCCTGCTCCGTGTCGTTGAAGCCGAACTTCTCGGCCATCGCCCTCACCTTGTCCTGGCCCAGGTCGACGGCCATCTTCGCGAAGACGTTGTTGCAGGAGTACTGCAACGCCGTGCGTATCGAGGCGTTCTCACAGGGCGCGTTCGGGTTCTCGTTGGACAGGTCCCGGGTGGTACCCGGCAGGGTGTACGGGTCCGGGCTCTTCGTGTTCTCGTCCACCGACGAGTACAGCCCGTCCTCCAACGCCGCGGCCGCGACGACCAGTTTGAAGGTCGAGCCGGGCGGCAGCGGCTGGCGCAGCGCGCGGTTGGTCAGCGGCTTGTCGGAGTCCGCGTTGAGCTTCTTCCAGGCCGTACCGGCGGTGTTGGCGTCCGTCAGCGACGACGGGTCGTACGACGGCGTCGACACGACCGCCAGGATCCTGCCGGTCTTCGGATCGATCGCGACGGCCGCGCCCTTCTTGTCGCCGAGCGCGTCGTACGCGGCCTTCTGCACGTCCGGGTCGATGGTCGTGACCACGTTGCCCGGGTCGGCCCGCTTGCCGGTGACCGTGTCCATCACGGTCTTGAGGCGGTTGTCCGTCCCGTCCAGGAGGTCCCGGTAGATGCCCTCCAGCTGGGTCGGCGCATAGGCCTGCGAGGCGTAGCCCGTCACCGCCGCGTACAGCTTGCCGTCCTTGTACGTGCGCTTGTACTTGAGGTCGCTGTGCTTCGTCACCGCGGAACCGGTGATCGCATTGCCACCCACGATGATGTTCCCGAGCGGCTCCGCGTACGTCTGGATCGCGTTGCGCCGGTTGTCCTTGTCGTCCGCGAGGGCCTTGCCGTCGTAGAACTGCACCCAGGTCGCCCTGACCAGCAGAGCGATCACAAGCAGCAGTGAGAAGACGGCGGCCCGCCTGATCGTCTTGTTCATCCCACTCGGAAGACGACCAGGAGCGGGTCGATCGTTCCCATGCGTCCGTCTTTCTCATCGGACGCTCATCCACGGCGGTGTCAGGCGTCCAGTGCGAGCACGAACTCGTCGATCTCTTCGCCGCGCGCGTTGGCGAACCCGGAGGCCCGGGCGGTCACCCGGAATCCGCACTTGCCCAGGACCCGCAGGGAGCCGGTGTTGTCGGCGGCCGCACGGGCGTACAGCGGACGCTCGGGCACCTGGGTCACCAGCTCCCGCAGCGCGGCCGTGGCGATGCCCCGGCCCCAGTACGCGCGGTCGATCCAGTAGGTGACCTCGCGCTCGCCCGGCTCGCCGTACACCGCGGCGCTGCCCACCACGTCACCGTCGACCAGAACCGTGCGCAGAACGTCCCCGGAGGCCCGGATCCGTTTCCAGTGGGCGTCGAAGGCGTCCCGGTCGGCCGGGTCCTTCGGGGTGAACGCGGCCATGTGCAGGGCCTCGGGGTCGTTCATCTGCCGGAAGAAGACCGGCAGATCACTGTCGTGCACTTCACGGAGTTCGACGTCCATGACGCCGAAGCCTAGGAGTCAGAGCCTGCGGGTCGCCAGGGTCAGCCGGTCGCGCGCGTCGAACAGGGCGTCCTTGACCATCTGTTCGTGGGCCGGGGTGAGCCGCGCCACCGGCACCGAGCAGCTGATCGCGTCGCGCGCCGGAGTGCGGTAGGGAATGGCGACGCCGAAGCAGCGCAGCCCCAGCGTGTTCTCCTCGCGGTCCACGGCGAAGCCCTGCTCCCGCACCTGGTGCAGCTCCTCGATGAGCTTCTCCCGGTCGGTGATGGTGTTCTCGGTCAGCGCCGGCAGGGTCTCCGGGAGCATCTTGCGGACCTGCTCGTCCGTGTACGTGCTCAGCAGCGCCTTGCCCAGCGAGGTGGAGTGCGCGGGCAGCCTGCGCCCCACCCGCGTGAACGGACGGAGATAGTGCTGCGACTGCCGGGTGGCCAGGTACACCACGTTCGTGCCGTCCAGGCGGGCCAGGTGAATGGTCTCCGTGGTGTCGTCCGACAGCCGGTCCAGGGTCGGCCGGGCCGCGGCCACCACCTCGTCGCCGTCGATGTACGAGGTGCCGACCAGCAGTGCCCGCACCCCGATGCCGTACCGCGTGCCCGTCGCGTCCGTCTCCACCCAGCCCAGCTCCACCAGCGTGCGCAGCAGCATGTAGAGACTGGACTTGGGATACCCGACGGCCTCCTGGACCGATGCGAGGGAGTGCATTCCGGGCCGGCCGGCGAAGTATTCGAGCAGCTCGACCGTCCGCACCGCGGACTTGACCTGCGCCCCGCCGCCTGTCTCGGCTACCGACATCGCCCTTGACCCCTTCGTTCGACGGGAAATAGTCTCCGACAGCATATTCATCATCAGAGACAGCGTTCAGTATATCGAACGACCCTGGTGGATGACCCAGATACTGCGGCAATACAAGCAGGACATACCGCAAGACATACGTGGAGGGACCCGCGGTGGCAGCAGCACCAGTCTGGAGTGTCGACCCCCGTACCGGGAAGCAGCGTGAACAGGTTGCGGTGGAGGCCACAGCCCAGGAGGTGGACGCCGCCGTCCGCGCCGCGCACGCCGCGCGCGGCGCCCTCGCCGACCGCGCGGTCCGCTCGGCCTTCCTGCGCACCGCCGCCGAGCAGCTCGAGGCGGCGAAGGAAGGGCTCGTCGAGACCGCCGACGCCGAGACCGCGCTCGGCCCGGTCCGGCTCACCGGCGAACTCGCCCGCACCTGCTACCAGTTGCGGGCCTTCGCGGACATCGTCGACGAGGGCGCCTTCCTCGACGTGATCATCAACCACCCCGACGACACCGCGACCCCGCCCATCCCTGACCTGCGCCGCTACAAGGTGCCGCTGGGTGTCGTCGCCGTCTACTCGGCCTCCAACTTCCCCTTCGCCTTCTCGGTCGCCGGCGGCGACACCGCGAGCGCGCTGGCCGCGGGCTGCCCGGTCGTCGTCAAGGCGCACCCCGACCACCCGGCCCTGTCCGAGCTGGTCGCCAAGGTGCTGCGCCGGGCCGCCGCCGCGCACGGCATCCCCGACGGCGTCGTCGGCCTGGTCCACGGTTTCGAGGCCGGCGTGGAGCTGGTCAAGCACCCCCTCGTCGCGGCGGCCGGCTTCACCGGTTCCGTACGGGGTGGCCGCGCCCTCTTCGACGCGGCGGCCGCACGTCCGACGCCGATCCCCTTCCACGGCGAGCTGGGCTCCCTGAACCCGGTCGTCATCACCGAGGCCGCGGCCGCCGAGCGCGCCGAGGCCATCGGCGCGGGCCTCGCCGGGTCGATGACGCTGGGCGTCGGCCAGTTCTGCGTGAAGCCGGGCCTGGTGCTCGCACCGAGCGGCGCGGCGGGCGACCGCCTGGTCAAGTCCCTGACGGACGCGGTCAGCGACACGGACGCCGGAGTCCTGCTGGACCACCGGATGCGTGACAACTTCATCGCCGGGGTCGCCGAGCGTGCGGAGCTTCCCGAGGTCGAGTCCCCGGTGACGCCGGGCGCGGGCGGCGAGCACACGGTGAGCGCCGGGTTCCTGACGGTCTCGGCGGACAAGCTGGCCGAGGAGGGCCAGTACGACCTGCTCCTGGAGGAGTGCTTCGGGCCGGTCACCGTGGTGGCCCGCTACGAGGACGAGGCGCAGGTGCAGGGCGTGCTGTCGCGACTGCCGGGCAATCTCACGGCGACGGTTCATCTGTCGGCGGAGGAGGCGGCCGGGGAGGGCCGCGGCGCGGAGCTGCTGGCCGAGCTGACGCCGCTCGCGGGCCGGGTGCTGGTGAACGGCTGGCCGACGGGTGTCGCGGTGGCCCCCGCCCAGCACCACGGCGGCCCGTACCCGGCGACCACGTCCACGTCGACGTCGGTCGGCGGCACGGCCATCGAGCGCTGGATGCGGCCGGTGACGTACCAGACGGCACCGGAGGCGATCCTTCCGCCGGAGCTCCGGGACGACAACCCGCTGGGACTGCCCCGACGGTTCAACGGGCGCCTGGAGCGCTAGGCGCCGAGGCGGCTCACCGGGCCTGCGACAATCGCCTGATGGACGTGGAACTTCCCGAACTGCCTTTCGCTCTTCGCACCTACGGCCCCGACGGGCACTGGTTGTACGAGGACGGGATCCTCAGCGGATGGGCGGGCCCCCGGCAGGACCGGTTCGTCCCGCCCACCGGGGAGGCGCTGGAGCCCGCCTCCGACGCGCCCCGGTTGCTAGGGGCGCCCGAGGGGGACTTCCAGCTGATCGCGCGCGTCACGGTCGGGTTCGCCTCGGCCTTCGACGCGGGGGTCCTGTACGTCCATGTCGGCGAGCGGGCCTGGGCCAAGCTCTGCCTGGAGTACTCCCCGGACGTGCCCACCGTCTGCACGGTGGTCACCCGGGGACACTCCGACGACGCCAACTCCTTCACCGTGGACGGCAGTTCGGTCTGGCTCCGGGTGAGCCGCACCGGCCGCGCCTTCGCCTTCCACGCCTCCCGGGACGGCAAGCGCTGGACCTTCATCCGCCTCTTCACCCTGGGCAACGAGAAGGAGACCGGCGACGCCCTCGTCGGCTTCATGTCCCAGTCACCCATGGGAGAGGGCTGCGTGGTCACCTACGACCACATAGAGTTCCGCCCCAACTGGCCGGCGGATCTGAGAGACGGCAACTGACAAACCAGCGCCTACCGCAACCGAGACGTAGCCGCACAAGTCAGCGCGAGCGCCCCCGCACTGATCGCCAGGCTCAGCCGCATTCCCCCAGTAAACCCGTGGGCCACCAACGTCCCGAACACGGCGATCCCCAAACCCCCCGCCACCTGCCGCGCAGCGTTGAGCACACCCGCCGCGAGCCCGGCCCGCTCCGCCGGTACCGCGTCCATCATCGCGGCCGTCAGCGGCGGCACCGTCAGCGCGCACCCCAGGGCCAGCGGTACGAGCAGCGCGGCCGTCAGGACGGAAGACGTGCCGGCGTCGACGTACAGCAGGACCAGCAGTCCCACGACCGCCAGCGCCTGCCCCACCAGCATCGGCAGCCGCGGCCCGTACCGCCCCGCCAGCTTGCCCGCCACCACGTTCGTCACCGCGATCAGGCCCGTCATGGGCAGGAACGCCAGCCCGGCGTGCAGCGCGGACAGGCCCTGGACCTGCTGGAAGAAGAGGGAGAAGACGAACACCACGCTGTAGAAGGCCACACTCACCGCCGCGCCCGCCGCGACCGCCACGGCCACCGTCCGGTTGCGGAAGAGCCCGAGGGGGACGACCGGATGCGGGCTGCGCGACTCCACGCGGAGGAAGACCACGGCCGCCAGGACGGTGACCGCGAGGGCCGCCCATCCCGCCGTACCGCCCTCGATCACCGCGAACGTCAGGCCCGTGAGCGCCACCACCGCCGTGGCCTGCCCCGGCAGGTCCAGCGGTGCGGGGCGGCGTTCGGAGCGCGGGGCCCGTACGAGCAGGGCCACGATCAGCGCCCCCACCGGCAGATTCACGAAGAAGATGCCGCGCCAGTCCCACGCCGTGGTCAGCAGACCGCCCGCCACCGGACCGAGCGCCACCGCCACCGAACCGCCGGCGGCCCACGCCGCCACCGCACGCGCACGCCGCTTCGGCTCCGGATAGGCCTGCCGCACCAGCGCCAGCGAGGCCGGGAGCACGACGGCCGCCGCCCCGCCCTGCACCACGCGCGCGCCGATCAGGGACGGTAGGTTCGGCGCCAGTCCACAGGCCGCCGAGGCGAGTGTGAAGACCGCGGTACCGAGCGCGAACGCACGGCTCGCCCCGGTCCGGTCCGCGAAGGCCCCGGTGGACAGCATCAGCGCGGCGAAGGGAAGGGTGTAGGCGTCCACCACCCATTGCAGACCGGACATCCCCGCGCCGAGGGAGGAGCCGATCGCGGGCAGCGCCACGTTCACCACGGACGCGTCGAGGCAGATCAGCGCGAAGCCGAGGAGTGCGGCGGTGAGGGTGAGCCCGGGGGAGGGCCGCTTGGGCGTCAACTCCCGTTCGGCGCGGATGGGTTGTACGGCGTTGAGGATCCGGTCGGTCGACATGACTCCATGCTGGGGATCCGGGCCGTCGTACAGTAGTGGCCCGAATGCCATGCACCCGGAGGTTCTGGCCATGCCCGACCGGCTCGCCCCGCACCGCATCGCCGTGATCGCGCCCTCGCCCGTCTCGATGTTCAACCTGGCCATCCCCGAGCTGCTGTTCGGCAAGGTCGAGGTGGCCGGGCGGCCGGGCTACACCGTGGTCATCTGCGCCGCCGAGCCCGGGCCCGTACCCACCAGCGGAGGGCTCGACCTCTATGTGCGCGAGGGGCTGGAGGCCGTGCGGGAGGCGGACACGGTGGTCGTGGCCGGCACGGGCGCGCCCTACGAGCCGGACCCGCGGATCGTGGCCGCGGTCCGCGAGGCGGCCGACGCCGGCAAGCGGATCGCCTCCCTGTGCACCGGCGCCTTCCAGCTCGCCGAGGCGGGGCTGCTGGAGGGGCGCAGGGCCACGACGTACTGGGCGCACGCCGACGAACTGCGGCGGCGCTACCCGCAGGTCGACCTCCAGGGAGACGTGCTGTACGTCCAGGACGGCCCGTACGTCACGGCGTCCGGCTACGCCGCCGGCATCGACCTCTGCCTGCACGTCATCCGCACCGACTACGGCGCCGCCGTCGCCAACGAGGTCGCCCGGCTCGCCCTCGTCGCCCCCGTACGGCCGGGCGGCCAGACCCAGTTCACCCACACCCCGCTGCCGCCCGAGCGCGGCACCGTCTGCGCCGACACCCGCGGCTGGGCCATGCGCAACCTCGACAAGCCCCTCACCCTGACCGACCTGGCCCGCCACGCGGGCGTCTCGGTCCGCACCCTCACCCGCCGCTTCCACGCCGAGAGCGGCGTCAGCCCCCTGCAATGGCTGCTGCACCAGCGCATCGAGCGCGCCAAGGAGCTCCTGGAGACCACCACCCTCCCCATGGACCAGGTGGCCCGCGCCTGCGGCCTTGGCACGGCGGACTCCCTGCGGGCCCATGTGGTCAGGCGCACCGGCCTGACCCCGAGCGCCTACCGGGCACAGTTCACCCGCCTGGGAACCGAGCCCGCCGCGGCCACGTCCTCCGCTGCATGATCAGAGCGAACCGGACCGTCGACTCCCTGGTGATCAGAACCGCGCTGCCGGCCGAGGCCGCGACCGTCGCCGCCCTGCATGCGCGCGCCCGGGCCACCTACTACCCGGACGACGGCTTCGACTGGCAGGCCGCCTGGACCCGGGCCATCGAGCGCCCCGACGGCCAGGTGCTGTGCGCGGTCCGCGACGCCCGCCTGGTCGGCATCGCCTCCTTCCGCACCCCGGAGGGCGCCCCGGCGGAAACGGTCAAGCTCTTCCAGTTCCACGCCGACCCCGACCACTGGCGCTCCGGCATCGGTACCGCCCTGCACACCGCCTGCGTCGAGCAGTGGCGGGCCGACGGCACGCGCACGGCCGTCCTCGACGTGCATGTCGACAACCGGCGCGCCCAGGCCTTCTACGCCCGCCAGGGCTGGGTCCCGGACCGTCAGAACCCGCCCGCCGAGGGCGACCATCACCTCCCGCTGCGGTTCGCGGTGACCGGGGAATGATCGCTGCTGCTTGAACGTTCATCTACTCGGCGGAGGGTGTCTCCGTCTCCGTACCCGTACGAGCTGGAGAGCCGAGAACATGAAGGTCGAGATCTGGTCGGACATCGCGTGCCCCTGGTGCTATGTCGGCAAGGCCCGATTCGAGAAGGCACTCGAGGCCTTCCCGCACCGCGACCAGGTCGAGGTCGTGCACCGCTCCTTCGAGCTGGACCCCGGGCGGGCCAAGGGCGACGTCCAGCCGGTGATCAGGATGCTCACCAAGAAGTACGGCATGAGCGAGGCGCAGGCGCAGGCCGGCGAGGAGAACCTGGGCGCGCAGGCCGCGGCCGAGGGTCTTGAGTACCGCACCCGGGACCGTGACCACGGCAACACCTTCGACATGCACCGCCTGCTGCACTTCGCCAAGGAGCAGGGCAGGCAGGACGAGCTGATCCAGATCCTCTACAGGGCGAACTTCGCCGAGGAGCGGTCCGTCTTCAGCGAGGGCGACGAGCGGCTGGTGGAGCTGGCCGTCGCCGCCGGTCTGGAGGCCGAGGACGCCCGCAAGGTGCTCGCCGACCCGGCCGCGTACGCCGACGAGGTGCGCGCCGACGAGCGCGAGGCGGCGCAACTCGGTGCCAACGGTGTGCCGTTCTTCGTGCTCGACCGCAAGTTCGGCGTCTCCGGCGCCCAGCCCGCCGAGGTCTTCACCCAGGCGCTGACCCAGGCGTGGGGCGAGCGCTCGCCGCTGCAACTGATCGACCAGGGTGACGCGGACGCCTGCGGTCCCGACGGGTGCGCCGTGCCGCAGCACTGACAAAGCGTGCAGGTCGGGGCGGACCTATAAGCGTTGCTTAGTGAAATCACGCAAAAATCGGCAATGGACTATGGGTTCCCGGGGGCTCACAGTGGATCCATGGAAACCTTCGAGAGCCTCGTCCGTGCCGAGTTCGCCCCGAAGAACACCTATCTGAACACCGCGAGCACCGGGCTGCTGCCCGCCCGCACCGTGACCGCCATGCACACCGCCGTGGAGGCGGCCGCCGCCGGTGATCCGACCGACATGTTCGCGGACGTCGAGGCGAGCCGCGCCTGTTTCGCGCGGCTCGTCGGGGTGCCCGGGCACCGGGTGGCGGCCGGGGCCTCGGTCGCCGTCTACAGCGGGCTGATCGCGGCCTCGCTGCCGGAGGGCGCCGAAGTCCTCACCGCCGAGGGCGACTTCAGTTCCGTGGTGAACCCCTTCCATGTCCGCTCCGACCTCAAGGTGCGCAGCGTGCCCCTGGAGCGCATCGCGGAGTCCGTGCGGCCCGGCACCGCCCTGGTCGCGGTCAGCGCCGCGCAGTCCGCCGACGGACGCGTGGCCGACCTGCCCGCGATCCGGCAGGCGGCGCGTGAGCACGGAGCACGTACGTACATCGACGCGTCCCAGGCCGCCGGCTGGCTGGACTTCGACGCGGACGCGTACGACTACTGCGCCTCCGTCGCCTTCAAGTGGCTCGTCTGCCCGCGGGGCGTGGCCTTCCTGGTCGTACCGGAGGACCTCGGCGGGCTCACCCCGCTGTTCGCCGGCTGGGTGGCGGGGGAGCACCCCTGGGACGCCTGCTACGGCCCCGTCGCTGAACTCGCCCACTCCGCAAGGCGGTTCGACGAGAGCCCCGCCCTCTTCTCCTACGCCGGCGCCCGCCGCTCCCTCGAACTCCTGGAGGAACTCGGCACGGACGCCGTACGCGCCCACGACCTCGCCCTCGCCGACCGCTTCCGTGCGGGCCTGGCCTCCCTCGGCCACGAACCCGTCCCCTCGCCCGGTTCCCCGATCGTCTCGGTCCCCGGACTCGGCCGCCGCCAGGGCGAGTTGAGCAGCGCAGGGGTCGAGGTCTCCGACCGCGCCGGCAACCTGCGGGCCGCCTTCCATCTGTACAACACCGCGGCCGATGTCGATCGGCTCCTGGACGTCCTGGCCGGGTGAACCCCGGTGGGGACACCGGAGCGGGCGGCGTCACTGTCGTGGCTGTGAAGCCTGTGACGCCGCCCGCTCCAGAAGGAATCACCCAGATCATCGGACGGGCGTGAAGTCCCTTGCGCCGATGCTGTGTCCGATTGCCGCTGCGCGGCGGGCAGGCCGCCGGGCGGCTGCGCTCATCGGACGGGCGTGAAGTCCCTTGCGCCGATGCTGTGTCCGATTGCTGCTGCGCGGCGGGCAGGCCGCCGGGCGGCTGCGCTCATCGGACGGGCGTGAAGTCCCTTGCGCCGATGAACTCAGGGCGCCGGATCGGCGCCGCGAACGGCTCGACCGCCGTGTTCTCCACGCTGTTGAACACGATGAACACGTTGCTGCGCGGGAACGGCGTGATGTTGTCGCCCGAGCCGTGCATGCAGTTGCAGTCGAACCAGGTCGCGGAGCCGGCCCTGCCCGTGAACAGCTTGATGCCGTACTCGCTGGCCATCGCGGTCAGTGCCTCGTCCGAGGGCGTGCCCGCGTCCTGCATCTGCAGCGACTGCTTGTAGTTGTCCTTGGGCGTGGCTCCCGCGCACCCGAGGAACGTCTTGTGCGACCCCGGCATGATCATGAGGCCGCCGTTGGTGTCGTAGTTCTCGGTCAGCGCGATCGAGACGGACACCGTCCGCATGTTCGGCAGACCGTCCTCGGCGTGCCAGGTCTCGAAGTCCGAGTGCCAGTAGAAGCCGCTGGCCCCGAAACCCGGCTTGACGTTGATCCGCGACTGGTGGACGTACACGTCCGAGCCGAGGATCTGCCGGGCCCGGCCCACGACCCGCTCGTCGCGCACGAGATTCGCGAACACCTCGCTGATCTTGTGCACCTCGAAGACGGAGCGGATCTCCTTGGACTTCGGCTCGATGATCGAGCGCTCGTCGGCCCGGATCGCCGGGTCCGTGACGAGGCGCTCCAACTCCTGCCGGTAGACGGCGACTTCGTCGTCGGTGATGAGCTGGTCGATGGCCAGGAAGCCGTCACGCTCGAACGACTGGAGGTCGCCGGTCGTGATCGGGCCCGGTGTGTCGGGGGAGCCCCATACGACGGGGTCCTGGCGCGGGGTCGACACCTCCGTGGTGCCGCGGCTGGGATAGAGATCGGTGACGGTGGTCATGGTGATGTCACACCTCCTCGGGCTCGGGCTCGGTGAGCAGCGGGTAGACGCCGTTCTCGTCGTGGTCCTCCCGGCCGGTCACGGGCGGGTTGAAGACACAGACGCAGCGGAAGTCCTCCTTGATCCGCATCGTGTGCCGCTCGTGGCCGTCGAGGAGGTACATGGTGCCGGGCGTGATCGTGTATTTCTGCCCGGTCTCGTCGTCGGTGAGCTCGGCCTCGCCCTCGACGCACACGACGGCCTCGATGTGGTTCGCGTACCACATCGACGTCTCCGTACCCGCGTACAGAATCGTCTCGTGCAGGGAGAAGCCGACCCTCTCCTTGGCGAGGACGATGCGTTTGCTCTCCCAGGTACCGGACGCGGCCTTCACATGCCGGTCGGTGCCTTCGATGTCCTTGAACGAACGGACGATCACGGTGCTTGCACTACTCCTTGCTGGTCGTTGCTAGAGGGTTTCGCGTACGGCGCGGGCGAGGACGCTGAGTCCCTCGTCCATCTCGTCGGCCGTGACGGTGAGCGCCGGGAGGAGCTTGACGACCTCGCTCTCGGGGCCCGACGTCTCGATGAGCAGCCCGAGTTCGAAGGCGCGCTTGGCGACCCGGCCGGCCCGGTCCTTGTCGTGGAACTCCAGGCCCCACACGAGTCCGCGTCCGCGGTACTCCTTGACGTCGGCGCGGTTCTCCTCGGTGATGGCGGCGAGGGCCTGCTCGACCTGCTCGCCGCGCGCCCGGGTCTGCTTCTCCATCGCGGACCCGTCCGCCCAGTACGCCTCCAGGGCGGCGGTGGCCGTGACGAAGGCCGGATTGTTGCCGCGGAAGGTGCCGTTGTGCTCGCCCGGCTCCCAGATGTCCAGCTCGGGCTTGAACAGGCACAGCGACATGGGCAGTCCGTAGCCGCTGATGGATTTGGAGACGGTGACGATGTCCGGGGTGATCCCGGCCTCCTCGAACGAGAAGAAGGCACCGGTGCGCCCGCAGCCCATCTGGATGTCGTCGACGATGAGCAGCATGTCCTGGCGCTCGCACAGCTCGGACAGGGCCCGCAGCCACTCGGGCCGCGCGACGTTGATGCCGCCCTCGCCCTGCACGGTCTCGACGATCACGGCCGCGGGCTTGTTGAGACCGGACCCCTGGTCCTCCAGGAGCCGCTCGAACCACAGGAAGTCCGGCACCTTGCCGTCGAAGTAGTTGTCGAACGGCATGGGCGTGCCGTGGACGAGCGGGATGCCGGCCCCGGCCCGCTTGAAGGCGTTGCCGGTCACGGCGAGGGAGCCGAGGGACATGCCGTGGAAGGCGTTGGTGAACGAGACGATGGCCTCGCGCCCCTTGACCTTGCGCGCCAGCTTCAGGGCCGACTCCACGGCATTCGTACCCGTCGGGCCCGGGAACATGACCTTGTACGGCAGGTCACGGGGCCGCAGCACCAGGTCCTGGAAGGTCTGCAGGAAGGAACGCTTGGCGGTGGTCGACATGTCGAGCCCGTGCGTGACGCCGTCCCGCTCCAGGTAGTCGATCAACGCCCGTTTCAGGACGGGGTTGTTGTGGCCGTAGTTCAGCGAGCCCGCTCCGGCGAAGAAGTCCAGGTACTCATGGCCGTCCTCGTCGTACATGCGGCTGCCGTGCGCACGGTCGAAGACGGTGGGCCAGCCGCGGCAGTAGCTGCGCACCTCGGACTCGAGTGTCTCGAAGACGCTGAGGTCGGGCTGGGTGATGGTCACGACGAATCGCTCCTCGTTGCGTGGGGGGAGTGCGTGTGGGTCGTCAGTGGGGTGGGGCATGGGTGCCGTCATCGGTGTCGGTCAGAGGGAGAGGGGGCCGATGCGGTACAGGACTTCGGGGTCGTGCGGCCCGTCGGGGAACAGGCCCTCGTCGAACAGCACCTCGCGCTCCACGAGCGCGCCGTGCCGCTCGGCGAACGAGGTGAACAGGCGCTCGGAGCCGATGTTGCCGGGCGTGATGGTGGTCTCGACGGCGGTGATCCGGTGCGCGGCACCGGCCCGCGCGACGAGCCCGTCGAGCAGCGCGCCGGCGAGCCCGCGCCCGCGGTACGCCTCGTCCACGGCCACCTGCCACACCAGCAGGGTGCGCGGGCGGTCCGGCCGTACGTACGCGGTGACGAAGCCGACCGGCTCCCCGCGCTCGTCGCGCGCCACGGCCGTGGTGTCCGCGAAGTCGCGACACCACAGCAGATAGCTGTACGACGAGTTCAGGTCGAGGGCCTTCGAGTCCTTGGCAATCCGCCACAACGCTGCTCCGTCCGCGACCTGCGGACGGTCGATGTGCAGATCTGCTTGAGCGGCAGTCATGCGGATTGAATTTACCGAGGGAAATTCAAAATTGCATCGCTGGTGAGGGTTACGCACAGCGGTCTTGTGTGTTATCACGCGGGCGCGGGCGGTCGCACGAGGTGGGGGTGTTATCGGGAGTATTGTCCGGAAAATACCGGGCAAATCGACCGCGATGTGTAACGCGTCACAAGCGTGTAACCCCCACGAGATCTGCCCGAATTCCCCCGCTTGGTGTTCGCGAAATCTTTGCGTTTAGCCTCTGGAAAAGCGGGCAGAAGAATACGGGAAGCTGTGCAGAAGTGAATTCCTGAATTACATCCTGAGTTGACCCCGGAATTAGGCGCCGGTTACTCGGCCGAGCGTTCCCGCAAGATATCCGCATGGCTGAGTCGGATGCGCCGAATACGGCCCGGGCGAGGAAGGCCGGTGGTCACCCCCAGCTCTGCTCCACAGCCCGCCGGGCCCCTGCCAGGTCGACCGTCACCCCGTGCTCCGCCAGCGCAGCGCCCAGTGCCGCCAGGCACCCCTGCACCACGCCGACCGAGGCGTCCACCCCATAGTGATTGACCCGCACCATCTCCTTGGCCAACGCACCCCCGCCCGCCGCCAACGGCAGCGAAGGGTCGCCCTCGAGCGCCCGGGCCACCAGCTCCGAGGCCACCACCCCGGCAGGGACCCTCAGCGTCGTGGCCACCGGCGCGGCCTCCCGCGCCTCGTGCACATACGGCTCCAGCCCTCCGCCCAGAGCCACCGCCCCCGCGCGGGCCGCCGCGGCGGCCGCCGCATGCCGGGCCATGACGGCATCCAGCCCCACCGTCTCGATCCGCTCGACACACGCCTGAAGCGCCAGCATCTCCAGCTGCGCCGGCGCGTGCAGCAGCGCCTTCCGCCCGCCGTCGACCCACCGCTCCTTCCAGTCGAGGAGTGACAGATACGAGCGACGCGGCGCCCCCGGGTTGGCCGCCATGCGCGCCCACGCCCGCTCGCTCACCGAGACCGCCGACACCCCCGCCGGCCCGCCCATCGCCTTCTGCGCCCCGATGACACACAGATCCACACCCCAGGCGTCCGGCAGCACGGGCTCGGCCCCGATGGAGGCGACGGCGTCCAGATAGAACAGCGCCCCCTGTTCCCGTACGACCTCCCCGATCTCCGCGACGGGGTTGGTGTTGCCGGTCGCCGCCTCCGCATGCACCAGCGACACGAAGTCGATCTCGGGACGCCCGGCGAACGCGGCCCGGATCTGCTCGGCGGTGACCGCAGTGTGGAAGGGCACCGTGAGGTCGATGACGGTCGCCCCGCAGTCCCGCAGCCAGTTCCCGAAGGTCTGCCCGTACGGACCCGTGATGACGTTCAGCGCCACCGTCCCCGGCCCCGCGGCCGCGCGGATCGCCCCCTCCAGCGGCAGCAGCGCCTCGCCCTGCATGATCACGACGTCCTGCTCGGTGCCGAGGAGTCGCGCCACCCGGTCCTCGATCGACGCGAAGTGCGCGGCGCTCATCGGGGGCAGATCGAGGAAAGGGTGCGTCACGACGGTGCTCTCTTCGCTCACGAGTGGTCGGCTCGGTCGAGGGTATCCACCACCCGTGACCCCACTCCTGCCCCTCCCGCCACTTATGACTTCTTAGGCCGGACAGCCCCGCAGCCATCGGTTTGATTTGAGAGACCCAAACATCTCCTTATAATCGGAACCCACAGTTCCCACACAGGAGGCCACCCGTGAAGATGTTCTCCGGGCGCCGGACCCGCATTCTGGCCGCCACCACCGCGACGGCCGGGCTGGTGCTCGTGGCCGCCTGTACCTCGACGGGCAACGGCGGCAGCGGCAGCAAGACCGCCGCAGGCGGCGTCGAGCTCGTCAAGGCCGGACAGCTCACCACCTGCACCCACCTGCCCTATCCGCCCTTCCAGTCGGAGATCAACGGCAAGGTGCAGGGCTTCGACGTGTCCTTGATCGACCTCGTGGCCGAGGACCTGGGCGTGAAGCAGCAGATCCTCGACACACCGTTCGAGAACTTCAAGACCGGCGCCTTCCTCAACTCCGGTGAGTGCGACGTGGCCGCGGCCGGCATGACCATCACCGCCGAGCGCAAGAAGAACGTGGACTTCTCCGACCCGTACTTCGACGCCACCCAGGCCCTCCTGGTCGACAAGAGCAGCGGCATCACCTCCCTCGCCGACGCGAAGGCCAAGAAGGTCAAGCTGGGTGCCCAGGCGCAGACCACCGGCGAGGACTACGCCAAGAAGCAGGGCTTCGACCCGGTCTCCTTCGAGTCCTCCGACGCCGTCCTCAACGGCCTGCGCACCGGCCAGGTCAAGGCCGTCATCATCGACTACCCGGTGGTCCAGGGCTGGCTCAAGGACAAGGCCAACGCGGACAAGTTCCAGGTCGCCGACAACCTCAACACCGGTGAGCAGTACGGCTTCACGGTGAAGAAGGGCAACACCAAGCTCCTCGCCGCCATCAACAAGGCGATCAAGGACGCCAAGGCGGACGGCACGTACAAGAAGCTGTACGAGAAGTGGATCGGCCCGTACAACCCCTCCGCCGCCTCCCCGTCCCCCGCTGCGTCCTGACCCATGACCTCTGACACGGACGTACAACTCCCGCCCAGGAAAAAGGGTCTGACGCGCAGTCAGAAGCGCAGCCTGTCACGCGGCGCGCAGTACGTCGTCTTCGTCGCCGCCGTGATCGCCTTCGCGGTCTCGGCGGACTGGGGGCGGCTGAGGAACCAGTTCGCGCAGGGCAGCATCGCCAAGCAGATGTTCCCGGACGTCATCACGATGGCGCTGAAGAACACCGTGCTGTACACGCTGTCCGGGTTCGTCGTCGGCCTGGCGCTCGGCATGGTGATCGCGCTGATGCGGCTGTCCTCCGTCGGCCCGTACCGCTGGCTGGCCGGCATCTACATCGAGATCTTCCGCGGCCTGCCCGCGCTGCTGATCTTCATCTTCATCGGGGTCGCCGTCCCGCTGGCCTTCCCCGGCACGGAGATCGTCGGCGGCACCTACGGCAAGGTGGCCCTGGCGCTCGGCCTGGTCGCCGCCGCCTACATGGCCGAGACGATCCGCGCGGGCATCCAGGCGGTGCCCAAGGGCCAGATGGAGGCGGCCCGTTCACTGGGCTTCTCGCCGGGCCGCGCCATGGTCTCGATCATCATCCCGCAGGCCTTCCGCATCATCCTCCCGCCGCTGACCAACGAGCTCGTCCTGCTCTTCAAGGACTCCTCGCTCGTCCTGTTCCTCGGTGTCACCCTGGAGGAGCGCGAACTGTCCAAGTACGGCCGTGACCTGGCCAGTACGACCGCCAACTCCACGCCGATCCTGGTCGCGGGCCTGTGCTACCTGCTGATCACGATCCCGCTCGGCTTCGTCGTACGCCGTATGGAGGCGAAGGCCCAGGAGGCCGTGAAATGACCGAGAAGCCGCCGACCGGGCGCCCGGAAATCGAAGTACGCGGCCTGCACAAGTCCTTCGGCGACAACGAGGTGCTGCGCGGCATCGACCTGGAGATCGGCCAGGGCGAGGTCGTCTGCGTCATCGGCCCCTCCGGCTCGGGCAAGTCGACCCTGCTGCGCTGTGTGAACCTGCTGGAGGAGCCCACCAAGGGCCAGGTCTTCGTGGGCGGCACCGAGCTCACCGACCCCGATGTCGACATCGACGCCGTACGCCGCCGTATCGGCATGGTCTTCCAGCAGTTCAACCTCTTCCCGCACCTCACGGTGACCGAGAACCTCACCCTGCCGCAGCGCCGGGTGCTTCGGCGGGACAAGGCGAAGGCCGCGCGGGTGGCCGCCGAGAACCTGGAGCGCGTGGGCCTGTCGGAGAAGGCGGACGCCTACCCCGCATCCCTCTCCGGCGGCCAGCAGCAGCGCGTGGCGATCGCCCGCTCGCTGTCCATGGGCCCCGAGGTGATGCTGTTCGACGAGCCGACCTCGGCGCTCGACCCCGAGCTGGTGGGGGACGTACTGGCCGTGATGCGCATGCTCGCCGACGAGGGCATGACCATGATGGTCGTCACCCACGAGATGACCTTCGCCCGCGAGGTCGCCGACCGGGTCGTCTTCATGGACGGCGGCACGATCGTCGAGGACGGCACCCCCGACCAGGTCATCGGCGCCCCCGTCCACGAACGCACCCGCCACTTCCTGTCCCGGCTCCTCGACCCGGCCATGGCCCAGGTGGAGGAGGAGACCTCGGACCAGGTGGGCAGGGCCGACTAGCCGGTCACTAAGGTGCGGTACATGAGCGATCGCGCGGTGCTGCACGTGAAAGGGCGGGTGCTCGTCGGACCCGAGGACGTCCGGGACGAGCTGTGGGTGGTCGACGGCCGCATCTCCTACGACCGTCCCGGCGGCGCGGACGACGTCCGTACCGTCGAGGGCTGGGTGCTCCCCGGGCTCGTCGACGCCCACTGTCACGTGGGCCTCGGCCCGCACGGGCCGGTCGAGCAGGACGTCGCCGAGAAGCAGGCGCTGACCGACCGCGACGCGGGCACCCTCCTCATCCGTGACGCGGGCTCGCCCTCGGACACCCGCTGGGTCGACGACCGCGAGGACCTCCCGAAGATCATCCGTGCCGGACGCCACATCGCCCGCACCCGCCGGTACCTGCGCAACTACGCCTGGGAGATCGAGCCGGACGAACTGACCGCCTACGTCGCCCAGGAGGCCCGCCGCGGCGACGGCTGGGTGAAGCTGGTCGGCGACTGGATCGACCGCGACCTCGGCGACCTCGCCCCCAGCTGGCCGCGGGAGGCCGCGCAGGCGGCCATCGCCGAGGCCCACCGGCTCGGTGCCCGCGTCACCGCGCACTGCTTCGCGGAGAACTCCCTCCGGGACCTGGTCGAGGCCGGCATCGACTGCATCGAGCACGCGACGGGCCTGACCGAGGACCTGATCCCCCTCTTCGCCTCGCGGGGCGTCGCGATCGTCCCGACCCTCGTCAACATCGCGACCTTCCCGCAGCTCGCCGACGGCGGCGAGGCGAGGTTCCCCGCGTGGTCGGCCCATATGCGGCGGCTGCACGAACGCCGTTACGAGACCGTGCGGGGCGCCTACGACGCGGGCATCCCCGTCTACGTCGGCACCGATGCCGGCGGCCACCTCGCGCACGGCCTGGTGGCGGGCGAGGTGGCGGAGCTGGTCACCGCCGGCATCCCGCCCGTCGAGGCGCTGTCGGCGACCACCTGGGGCGCGCGGCAGTGGCTCGGCCGCCCCGGCCTCGAGGAGGGGGCCCCGGCCGACCTCGTGGTGTACGAGAGCGATCCACGGGCCGACGTGCGTGTACTGGGGGCTCCTCGGCGGGTAGTGGTGAACGGACTCGTCGTCGGCTGACCGACGCGGGCACAAGGCGATACGGCGGTGAAACAGTGGAACGCCTGTGCCTGGAGATTCGAAAACGTTCACGGCGAACACACGGTGGGGTGAAGTGGCGCCGGAATGCCGTCAGGGCACCCCTGGTGCGCAATTCTTGACGGGTCCCGAGCAAGAATCCTCTGAGGGGTCCCCACCTTGAACGGCAAGAACTTCCGCATGCCCGCACGCCGTCTCGCCACCGTCGCGACGGCCACGGCCCTCGCCGCGGGTCCCGCGGCGCTGGCCGGCGCGGGCGCTGCGCACGCGACCGGCGACCAGGGCCGTGCGAGCGCCGTCGTCCTGCGCACCGGGCTCTACGTCTCCCTGCTCAACAAGACCGTGAACGTCCCCCTCACGGTCTCGCTCAACCAGGTCGAGGCGCCCGAGAGCGCCGAGAAGACGGCGCTGAGCGCCGAGCTGGACGGCGTCAACGGCGGCAGGCCCTTCAGCGTGCTGGACGCGAAGACGGCGAAGTCCGCGGCGAGCGTCACCTCCGACCGCGCCGAGGGCTCCACCAGCCTCGCCCACGCCAGTGTCCATGTGCCGGGTCTGCCGCTGCTGTCCCTCATCGAGCTGGAGCAGGTCACCTCGAAGGCGGTCTGCGAGGCCGGGAAGAAGCCCGTCGCCTCCTCGAACCTGGGCGGCTCGGTGACCGTCCTGGGCAAGAAGGTCACCCTGACGACCGGCGGTACCACGGAGGTCAAGGCGGCCGGCATCGGTGAGGTGCGCCTCGACCTGTCGAGGACGGAGACGACCTCGCGTACCGCGGCCGCCACCGCCCTCGAACTCAAGGTGTCCGTCAACCCGTTGAAGCTGAACGTGGCCGAGGTGGGGGGCACGGTGACGCTGGCGAAGGCGACCTGTGAGGCGCCTCCGGCGGGTGCGCAGGGGGCGGCGCCGGACGCCGCGAGTTCCGGTGGCTCCGGTGGAGCCAAGGCGCAGGGCGGGGAGGTCGGGCTTGCCGAGACCGGCAGCAACTCCATGACGCCGTATGTCGCGGGTGGCGCGATCGCCCTGGTCTTGGCGGGTGGGGGAGCGGTGGCGCTGGCGCGGCGGGGTCGTAGCTGAGCGCTCCGCTCCGCGGGGTGTGCGGGGATGGGTCGTCGTTTGTCTGCGGCGCAGTGGGGGCTGGTCGCGCCCACGCGGCGGAGCCGCATATCGATACAGCCCCGCGCCCCTAATGGGGCGCTGCCCCCGCCCGCGGCCATCAGCGACCCGGCGACGACGCCAGCCTCAGTGCGCGGTCCAGTGCCTGGAGGAAGGTGTTGACCGTCCCACGGTCGCGCACGGCCAGCCGTAGCCACTCCTCGCCCAACCCCGGGAACGTGTCGCCGCGCCGTACCGCGAAGCCCAGGTCCCGCAGGTGCCTGCGTACCGCGGTCGCCCTGGGCAGTCGTATGAGGACGAAGGGGCCCTCGGCGGGCTGTGTCACGCGCAGTCCGGCCGAGGCGAACTTGGCGAGGCCGGTGATGAGATGGGCCCGGTCGGCGGCGATGCGGTGTGCCGCGTGGGCCGCCTCCGCGAGGGCCTGCGGGTCCATGCAGGCCTCGGCGGCGGCCAGCGCGGGTGTGGACACCGGCCACAGGGGCTGGGCGCGCTCCAGTTCGGCGATCGTCTCGGGAGCGGAAAGGACGTAGCCGATCCGGAGGCCGGCCAGCCCCCAGGTCTTGGTGAGGCTGCGCAGGACCACCAGCCCCGGCACGTCCGTCCGCTCCGCCAGCGCCTCCCGCTCACCCGGCACCGCGTCCATGAACGCCTCGTCCACGACCAACGTCCGCCCGGGACGGGCGAGTTGAGCGATGGACGCGGCCGGGTGCAGGACGGACGTCGGGTTCGTCGGGTTGCCGATCACCACCAGGTCCGCGTCCTCGGGGACCGCCGCCGGGTCGAGGCGGAAGCCGTCCTCCTCGCGCAGCAGCACCCGGTCCACCGTGTGGCCCGCGTCCCGCAGGGCCGCCTCCGGCTCCGTGAACTGCGGGTGGACGACGGCCGGCCGCCGTACCTTCAGGGCGCGGGCGAGCAGCACGAAGGCCTCGGCGGCACCGGACGTCAGCAGCACCCGCTCCACCGGCAGGCCGTGCCGTGCCGCCACCGCCGCCCGCGCGGCCCGGCCGTCCGGGTAGGCCGCGAGGGAGCCGAGCGAGCCCGCGATGCGCTCGCGCAGCCAGGCGGGCGGGGTGTCCGCCCGGACGTTCACCGCCAGGTCGACCAGGGCCGAGCCGTCGTCGCGCACCTCGGCGTCACCGTGGTGACGGAGATCGTGCTCAGTGCGCATGGGCGTGTCCGCCGTGGTGGTGGTGACCGTGGTGATGGTGTCCGTCGTCGTCCGGGTGGAAGTGCGGCTGCTGCGGCAGCCCCACCTTGTCCTCGAAGCCCGGCAGCGCGATCCGGTACACGCACGAGTCGCAGTTCATGCGCAGATCGCCCTTGACGGCCTCCTCGTAGCGCTCCATCACCAGATCGAGCAGCTCCGGCTCCGGGCCGATGACGTCCGCGGAGCGCACCTCGACGTCCGGGTGCGCGGCCGCCCAGCCCTCCGTCTGCTGCCGCACCCGGTCCGGCAGGATGCCGGTGAACAGGAAGTAGGGGAGGACGACGATCCGGCGCGCGCCCAGCTTCGCGCACCGGTCCAGGCCGCTCGGCACGTCCGGCGCCGCCAGCGACACGAACGCCGTCTCCACGCCCGCGTACCCGCGCCCCTCCCACAGCAGCCGCGCCGCCTTGTACACCTCGGCGTTGGCGTCGGGGTCCGTTGAGCCGCGTCCGACCAGCAGCACGGTCACGTCGGCCCGGTCCTGAGGCGTCCGCGCGGTTCCGCCGAGCGCCTCGTCCAGCCGCCGCTCCAGGACCTTCAGCAGCGAGGGGTGCGGGCCCAGCGGACGCCCGTACGTGTAGGAGATCCCCGGGTGGCGCTCCTTCTCGCGGGACAGGGCCGCGGGGATGTCGCCCTTGGCGTGCCCGGCGGAGACCAGCATCAGCGGTACGGCGGCGAAACGC
This sequence comes from Streptomyces sp. NPDC001137, assembly GCF_040298885.1. Lineage (NCBI taxonomy): Bacteria > Bacillati > Actinomycetota > Actinomycetes > Kitasatosporales > Streptomycetaceae > Streptomyces > Streptomyces sp. NPDC001137. The sequence goes on along the minus strand of NZ_JBEPBA010000029.1, from coordinate 76,083 downwards.
CGTACTCCCCGCTCCACCAGTTCGGCGACCGCCTCGCCGAGCGGGGGCGGCGAGAGCTCGATGAAGCCGCCCGCGACGGGCAGGTCGGGGTGGCGGTCGCCCAGCTGCCGTACGAAGTCGCGGAACGCCTCGGCTCCGGCCTCGTCCCGGGTGCCATGACCGGCGATGAGCAGGGCGGGCGGCGGGGTGGTCACGATTGCTCCTCGGAGTACGAAGTGGGGTGGTACAGCAGGGCGTTCAGGGCGGCCGACGCGACCGCCGAGCCGCCCTTCTCGGACACGTTGCTCACGGCGGGCAGCCCGCTCTCGCGCAACGCGGCCTTGGACTCGACCGCGCCGACGAAGCCGACGGGCAGGCCGATGACGAGGGCGGGGGAGGCGTCCAGGGTCAGCAGCTCCTCCAGGGCGGTCGGCGCGTTGCCGATCACCCAGAGGGCGCCAGGGCCGACCTGTTCGTAGGCGAGCCGTATCGCGTGCGCCGAGCGGGTCAGTCCGGGACCGGCGACGGCGTCCCTGAGCCGGCACACCGTCTCGCGCCGGGTGATCCCGGCCGCGACCATCTCCACGTCCACGACGACGGGCGCCCCGCCGTGCAGGGCGGCATACGCCTTTTCGAGGGCGGCCTCGTCCATGACGAGATCCGTCGCGTAGTCGAGGTCGGCGGCGGAGTGGACGACCCGCTCCACCACCGCCCGCGTCAGCGGCGGGAAGTGCGAGGTGTCCAGGCGGGCCCGCAGCCGCCGGTAGGACTCCTCCTCGATGGGATGGACCACACGGTTCACCGGTCGGCCTCCTGCCAGCGGTAGCCGCGCGGCGTCACCATGCGCCCCGCGATCTCACGGGTCGCCGTGTTGCCCACGGTCACGACCGTCATCATGTCGACCGTCGCCGGGTCCAGGGAGCCCAGGTCGGTCACCCGGCTGGATTCGTCCGGCCGGGACGCGTTGCGTACGACACCGACCGGCGTCGTCGGCTCGCGGTGCTCGGCGAGGATCGCGAGCGCCTTCGGCAGCTGCCAGTCCCGGCCGCGGGAACGGGGGTTGTAGAACGTCACCACGAGGTCCGCCTCGGCCGCGGCCCGCACCCGCCGCTCGATGACCTCCCAGGGCGTGTGCAGGTCGGAGAGGCTGATGGACACGTGGTCGTGGCCGAGCGGCGCGCCCAGGATCGCCCCGGCCGCGAGCGCCGCGGTGACGCCCGGTACACCGATCACGTCGATGTCGTCGGACGCCTCGGCGAGCGCGGGCGAGGCCATCGCGTACACGCCTGCGTCGCCGCTGCCGATCAGCGCCACCGCCTGCCCCTTCCGGGCCTCGGCCACCGCGGTCCGGGCCCGCTCTTCCTCGGCGCCGAGCCCGGACTCCAGGATCCGGGTGCCGGGCCGCAGCAGATCGCGGATCTGGTCGACGTACTGGTCGAGCCCGACGAGCACGCTGGCGCGCCGCAGTTCGGCCGTGGCGCGCGGGGTGAGCAGATCGCGGGCGCCGGGACCGAGCCCGACGACTGCCAGCCGGCCGCGGGCAGGGCGTCGTACGACGGCGCAGGTCGCCATCGAGGCGTGCCCGTCCGCACGGGCCGACTTCCGCTTGGGGACGAGGAGTTCACCGCCGCGGACGAGGGCGGAGGCCTCGGCGACCGACGGAGTGCCCACGGCGGCGAGCGGCGCGTCGGAGGGGTTGGGCACCTCGACCTTCGCCAACTCCTCTGCGGAGTACGTCACCAGAGGCACCCCGAGCCGCGCGGCCGCCTCGACGATGCCGGGCTCCTCCCGCTTGGCGTCCACGGTCGCGATCTCGGCGAGGCTACGAGGAGACAGCCCCGCGTCCCGCAGCGCGCCCTCGACCAGCCCGAGCACTTCCTCGGCCGGGGCGCCCTTGGACGCGCCGACGCCGACGACGAGAGACGGCGGACGCAGCAGCACCTCACCGTCGGCGGGTTCGGCCGCACGGTCCGTCAGCCGGACGGTTCGCGTACCCTCCGCCGCGAACGGCAGCGGCGGCAGCGGCCACGCCACTTCGGCGTCCAGCGCGACCGGCTCGCCGTCCAGCAGCGCCCGCGTCACACCGGCCACGTCGCCCTCCACCGGGAGACCGAGCGTGTCCAGACCGGGGATGCCGACCGCGTCCGTCGCCGTGGTCACCACCGGCTCGGCACCCAGCGCCTCGCCCACCCGCTCGGCGAGTTCATTGGCGCCCCCGCCGTGCCCGCCCAGCAGCGACACGGCGAACCGCCCGCCCTCGTCGACGCACACCACACCCGGGTCGGACGCCTTGTCACCGAGCAGCGGCGCCACGAGCCGTACGACGGCCCCCGTCGCCAGGAAACACACGAGCTGCTCGCACTCCGCGAACGCGGACCGTACGGCGTCCCCGACGGGACCCTCGTACACCCGCGTGCGGTCCGGCCACGCCGCGGCCAGCCGGTCGCGCGCCGCCGCCCCCGCCGCGGTGGCGGAAATGAGGCCGATCACAGGGCAACTCCTTCACGAGATCCGGGGGTTGTGGCCCCCCACAGCAGGAAAACCGGATTGGTCGCCGCCAGCCGGGTCACGTCACCCGGCAGCGGCGCGAGCCGCGAGGACTGCAACAGCACCCCGTCGCAGTCGAACCCGGCCTCGGTGAGCGCCGTGCGCACCGCGGGCACCCGGTCCAGTGCGGCCATGGCGACCGCGACCGTCCGCCGGGCCCGCCGCGCGCACGCACGCACGATGTCGGGCAGCTCGCGCCCCCCGCCGCCGACGAACACGGCGTCGGGATCGTCGAGTTGATCCAGAGCTTTCGGTGCCGTCCCGTGCACCACGTGCACGTCGACGCCGTGCGCACCGGCGTTGGCGCGGATCCGCTCCACCCCGTCCGGGGCCTTCTCGACGGCGCTGACCGCGGCGCCCAGCCGCGCGCACTCCACGGCCACGGAACCGGAGCCGGAGCCGACGTCCCAGACCAGGTCGCCGGGGCGGGGCCCGAGCCGGGCCAGGGCCAGGGCCCGCACCTCGAACTTGGTGATCATCGAGTCGCGGTGCGCGAACCCGCCCTCGTCCAGGGCCCATCCGGAGGGGCGTACGGCCGCTCCCGCCAGCGTCCGTACGGGACCGAGCACGCGCGTCTCGTCGAGGCACAGGACGACACTCACCGCCGTACCCCAGTCGCGGCCCGCGGCCTCGGCGGGGGAGACCCGCTCCAGGCGCTCCTCGTCGGAGCCCAGCGCGGAGGCGACGACGAGGACCCGGCCGGGAGCGGTACGGGCGAGTGAGGCGCCCAACTCGGCCGGACCGGCGCCGGGCCCGGTCAGCACGGCCACCTTCGGATGCGCCCGGCACACGTTGACGGCCGTGCGCGGCTCCCGCCCGTGCGCGCTGACGACGACCGCGTCGTCCCAGGTCAGCCCCAGCCGGGCGAAGGCGGTGGCGACGGACGAGACACCCGGGCGGACATCCAGACGCTCCGCGCCGAACCGCTCGGCCAGCGCCCGTACGATCCCGAAGAACCCGGGGTCGCCGGAGGCCAGCACGACCACCCGCCGGTCCTTGCCGACGTACTCCTCCATGGCGTCCAGGGCGGGCGCCAACGGCCCGAGCACGATCCGCTCGGCACTCTGGGGCAGCCGTACGGCGTCCAGGTGCCGTCGCCCGCCCACGACGAGCTCGGCCCCCGCCACCGCTTCGAGGGGAACGGGCGCGCCCGTCCCCGTACCGACGACCGTGATCACGTACTGGCACCCCGCGCGCGCAGGGCCCTGCGGGCCTCCGGGTCGGCCTTGCGGTAGCCGTGGAAGTGGCCGGGGTGGTACAGGTGCGAGCGGGTGCCCTCGGCGTCCAGGGCCGGGCCGACCAGGAAGAGGGTGTGCTTCCAGAGCTTGTGCTCCTTGACCGTCTCCTCCAGCGTCCCGATCGTGCACCGCACGACCAGCTCCTCCGGCCAGGTCGCCTGGTACGCCACGACGACCGGCGTGGACGTCGGATAGCCGCCCTCCAGCAGCTCCCGCACCAGCTGCCCGCTGCGCGCGGCGGACAGGAAGATCGCCATGGTGGTGCCGTGCTTGGCGAACTCCCGCACCTCCTCACCGGGCGGCATCGGCGTCTTGCCGCCGCCGAGCCGGGTCAGCACCACGGACTGCGCGACCTCCGGAATGGTCAACTCGCGCTGCGCGAGCGCGGCGACGGCCGAGAACGCGGACACACCGGGCACGACCTCCGTCTCGATGCCGATCCGCGCACACCGGTCGAGCTGCTCCTGCGTACCGCCCCACAGGGCGGGATCACCGGAGTGGATACGGGCGACCTTCAGACCGGTGCGGTGCGCGCGCTCGTAGACGGCGACGACGTCCTCGAGGGACATCGTCGCCGAGTCGAGGATCTCCGCGTCCTCACGCGCGTGCTCGAGGACCTCCGCCTGCACCAGGCTCGCGGCCCAGATCACGACGTCGGCCTCGGCGATGGCGCGCGCGGCACGGAACGTCAGCAGGTCGGCGGCGCCGGGGCCGGCACCGACGAAGGTCACCTTGCCGGTGGGGGCATCGGCCATGGGAACGGTCCTCTCTAGCAAAGCGCTGGGGTCTGGATCTTGGTGTCGTGTCACGAGTGCGGTGTGGTTATTGCCGTCGGACGTGCGTGAACGGGGGTTGATCGGATAGCAAGGGCGTATGGCGGTCTTCGTCGCGCTCGGCGCGTTCCTGATGACGCTGGCCGGCGGCTGGACGGCACAGCGTGTGACCGACCGCCGCCACCTGGTTCTGGGCCTGGCCGGCGGACTGATGCTGGGTGTCGTCGGCCTGGACCTGCTGCCCGAGGCGCTCAAGGCGGCGGGCGAAGAGATCTTCGGCGTACCGGCGGCCCTGCTGCTGTTCGTGGCCGGCTTTCTGCTGGCCCATCTGGTGGAACGACTGCTGGCCGCCCGCCAGGCCTCGCACGGCGGGGAGGAGAGCAACGGTCGCGCGCCCGAGGTGGGCCTCACGGCGGCCGCGGCGATGGTCGGCCACAGCTACATGGACGGCGTGGCGATCGGCGCGGCCTTCCAGGTCGGCGGCGGCATGGGCACGGCGGTCACGCTGGCGGTGGTCGCCCACGACTTCGCGGACGGCTTCAACACGTACACGATCACCAGCCTGTACGGAAACGCCCGCCGCAAGGCCCTGACCATGCTGTTCGCGGACGCGGTGGCCCCGGTGGCCGGCGCGGCCTCGGCGGCGTTCGCCACCATCCCGGAGGGCCTGCTCGGCGGCTATCTCGGCCTGTTCGGCGGTGTACTCCTCTACCTCGCCGCCGCCGAGATCCTCCCCGAGGCGCACCACGAGCACCCCGCCCGCTCGACGCTGCTGTGCACGGTGGCGGGGGCGGCGTTCATCTGGCTGGTGGTGGGCCTGGCCGGGTGAGCCGGCGCGGGTCACAGCTTGCCGCCGCGCCCGCCGTCGCGCGGCGCGGGCGCGATCAGCGTGGAGAGGTAGGGGAGGGGCTCGCCGCCCAGCTGGGACGCCGGCCGGATGGACTGCGACTCCAGCCCGAGCGCGGAGCCCCACACGGCATCGTCGATCCGGCCGGTCTCGCGCAACGCCTCGGCGACCTCGCCGGCCTGCCGCCCGAACTTGTAGGCGACGACGGTGCCGGGCCCGCTGAGGGCGTCCTTCAGTACGGCGGCCCCGGCGGTGACGGGCACCAGGGTGAGCGGCTCGGTGCCTTCGGTGAGCACGGCACCCGAGCGCGCCGCGAGATCCTGCATGGCCGTGATCCCCGGGACGGTCTCGATACCGGCCCCCGGCACCAGCTCGGCGATGGTCTGCGCGAGATAGGTGAAGGTCGAATAGACATTGGGATCGCCGATGGTGGCGAACGCGACGACGCCCCGCTCCCGCAGCAACTGCGCCACCCGCTCCCCGGCCGCGTCCCAGGCAGCCTCCCGCCGCCCGCGGTCACTGCGCTCGTTCAGCGCGAACACCACGCGGACGACTTTCTCCTCGGGCACGTAGTGCAGCACGGTGGCCTCCGCCCGCCCCCGCTCCAAGGTGTCCATGACGGGCACGACGACAACATCGGCGGCCCGCAGGGCATTGACCCCCTTGACGGTCACGAGCTCGGGGTCACCGGGACCCACCCCGACCCCGATCAACCTGCTGCTGCTGTTGCTGCTGCTCATGACGTCCGGCACCTCTCCACGAACCGACGGGCGACACCGGGCTCGGACGCCCAGTGCGTGTGCAGATAACTGGCGTGCACACCTTGTTGTACGAAGCCTTCGACCCGCGGCACAGGGGCGCGCACGCCCCAGGCGGGAGCCGCCCCCGCCCCCGGCTCGACGACCGTCCGGTGAAACTCGTGCCCCCGCATCCTGGTCCCGGCGGGCGCCAGCACACTGTCACCGACGGCCACGGCGTCCCGATACCCGAGGGTCAGCCGCCCGCTCATCCGCGCCCTCGCATCGAGCACCCCGCACATGGGCTGCCCGTCGAGCTCCCGGCACAGATACAGCAGCCCGGCACACTCGGCAGCAACGGGAGCCCCGCCCTCCGCAAGCGCGGCGACGGCTTTGCGCAGCGGTTCGTTGGCCGACAGCTCGCTCGCGTACACTTCGGGAAACCCGCCGCCGATGACCAACCCCCGCGTCCCGTCGGGCAGTTGCTCATCCCGGAGCGGATCGAAGACAACCACTTCGGCCCCCGCGGCAGCGAGCAGCTCACTGTGCTCGGCGTAGGAGAACGTGAAGGCGGCCCCACCGGCAAGGGCGACCACCAGCCTGTCACCCACCCGCTGGGGGGCACCCAGCCCGTCCGGCGTTTGAGGACGAGGCCGTTCAGGCCGAAAGCGGGGGTCTGGGGGCGCAGCCCCCGGGGTCGGGACGGGAAGGGGCGGCGGGGGCGAAGAAGCAAGCGCCTCAGCCGCATCCCAGGCCGCACACGACAACGCACCAGCACTCCGCGCCAGCCCCGCCAACGCCTCGAGATCGCACCCCGCGGAGACCTGCGCCGCCATGGCGGCAACCGCCTCCACCGCCGCGGCCCGCCGCTCGGCAACCGGCACCAACCCAAGATGCCGAGACGGTGTATCCACCTGAGCCACCCGCCGCAACACCCCGAGCACAGGCACCCCGGCCGACTCCAACGCCTCCCGCAACAGCTCCTCATGCCGATCCGAAGCGACCTTGTTCAAAATCACGCCCCCGACCCGAACCTCCGGATCCCAGGACGCAAACCCGTGCACCAACGCCGCCACGGACCGGGACTGCGACGACGCGTCGACCACCAGCACCACGGGCGCCCCGAGCAGCTTCGCCACATGAGCGGTGGACGCCAGTTCACCCTCCCCCGCGGCCCCGTCGAACATCCCCATCACGCCCTCGACGACGGCGATGTCACACCCACGAGCCCCGTGCAGGAACAACGGCCCGACCAGCTCCGGCCCGCACAGATACGCGTCGAGGTTCCGCCCCACCCGCCCGGTGGCGAGCGCGTGATACCCGGGGTCGATGTAGTCCGGTCCCACCTTGTGCGGGGACACGGCAAGCCCCCGCGCGGCGAACGCGGCCATCAACCCCGTGGCGACGGTGGTCTTCCCGCTGCCCGAGGAAGGCGCGGCGATGACCAGCCGGGGGACGGGGGACAGGGAGGAACTCACGACGACATCACCACTCGATGCCCCTCTGCCCCTTCTGCCCCGCGTCCATCGGATGCTTGACCTTGGACATGTCGGTCACGAGATCGGCGAACTCGACCAGCTTCTCGGGCGCGTTCCGCCCGGTGATCACCACATGCTGGGTCCCCGGCCGGTTTTGCAGCACGTCCACGACCTCGTCGGTGTCCACCCACCCCCAGTGCATGGGGTAGGCGAACTCGTCCAGCACATACAGCTTGTACGTCTCCGCGGCGAGGTCCCGCTTGACCTGCTCCCAGCCCTCCCGGGCCTTCTCCTCGTTGTCCATCTGGGAGTCCCGCTGGACCCAGGACCAGCCCTCGCCCATCTTGTGCCAGTCGACGGTCCCGCCCTCGCCCGAGGCGCCGAGCACCCGCAGCGCGTTCTCCTCGCCGACCTTCCACTTCGCCGACTTGACGAACTGGAACACCCCGATCGGCCAGCCCTGGTTCCAGGCCCGCAGCGCCAGCCCGAAGGCGGCCGTGGACTTGCCCTTCCCGATGCCCGTGTGCACGACGACCAGCGGCCGGTTACGACGCTGACGAGTCGTCAGCCCGTCGTCCGGCACCACACTCGGCTGCCCCTGCGGCATTACGCGGCCCTCCTCTTCGTCCCACCCTGTACATCCCTGACCAGCCCGGCGATCGAGTCCGCCCGCAACTCGTCGAGCGTCACCGCCGTACCGCCCAGCTCACCCGCGAGCTGCCCGGCGAGCCCGAGCCGCACGGGCCCGGACTCGCAGTCGACGACCACGGAGGCGACCCCGTCGGCCGCGAACAGCCGAGCGGCCCGACCGGCCAGCGCGACCGGCTCGGGGCCACCGGTGGCCCGCCCGTCGGTCACCACCACGACCAGCGCCCGCCGCGCCGGATCCCGCAACCGCTCCACCCGCAGCACGTCGTGCGCGCGCAGCAGCCCGGCCGCGAGCGGCGTCCGCCCACCGGTCGGCAACGACTCCAGCCGCACCGCCGCCGCGTCGACCGACGAGGTCGGCGGCAGCGCGACCTCGGCGGCCGCGCCCCGGAAGGTCACCAGCCCCACCTTGTCCCGCCGCTGATACGCGTCCAGCAGCAGCGACAGCACGGCGCCCTTCACGGCGCTCATCCGCTGCCGGGCCGCCATCGACCCCGAGGCGTCGACCACGAACAGCACGAGGTTCCCCTCACGCCCCTCCCGGGTCGCCTGCCGCAGATCGTCCCGCCGCACGACCAGCCCCGGCCCCGACCGCCCCCGCGCCCGCTGATGCGGCGCGGCGGCCTGCACGGTCGCCGCCAGGTGCAGCTTGGTGAGCGCCCCCTGAGGCCGCCTGGCCCCCGTCGTCCGCCCGTGCTCCGTCCGCGCCCGCGAACGCCGCCCGGCGGCACCCTCACCGATCCCGGGCACGCTCAGCACCTTGGTACGGAAGGGCTCCGAGGCCCGTACGGCGGACTGCTCGGCAGCCCCCGAGGCCTGCGGCTGTCCGCCCTCCCCGGCCTCGGGCCGCGCGTCGGTGTCACCGCCCTGCGGACCGTCGGAGTCCCCGGAGGGCGGCTGCCCGCCGCCGTCCGGTCCGCCGCCGTCGGGGTCCGGGTCGGGATCGTCGTCGCCGGAGAACTCCTCCAGCGTCTCGTCGAGCTTGTCCTCGTCGAGCCCCGGCGCGTCGAAGGGGTTACGACGGCGCCGGTGCGGCAGCGCGAGCAGGGCTGCCTGCCGTACGTCCTCGGCGAGCACCTCGGTCCGCCCGGCCCAGGCGGCGAGCGCGGTGGCCGTGCGCGCCATGACGATGTCGGCCCGCATGCCGTCCACCTCGAAGGCGGCACAGGTCGCCGCGATCTGCCGGAGCGCCGCGTCGCCCAGCCGCACCGAGGGCAGCAACTCCCGTGCGGCGACGATCCGTTGACGTACGGAAGCCTCCTCGTCCGCCCAGCGGGCCACGAAACCGGCGGGATCGTCGTCGTAGGCGAGCCTGCGCCGTACGACCTCCACCCGCTGGTCCGGCTCCCGGGAAGCGGCGACCTCGACGGTCAGTCCGAACCGGTCGAGCAGCTGCGGCCGCAGTTCGCCCTCTTCGGGGTTCATCGTGCCGACGAGCAGGAAACGCGCGGCGTGCCGCACCGAGACGCCCTCGCGCTCGACGTACGACGCACCCATCGCGGCCGCGTCCAGCAGCAGGTCGACGAGATGGTCGTGGAGGAGGTTGACCTCGTCGACGTAGAGGATCCCGCGGTGCGCGTCCGCGAGCAGGCCGGGCTCGAAGGCCTTCACGCCTTCGGACAGTGCCCGCTCGATGTCGAGGGCGCCGACCAGGCGGTCCTCCGAGGCGCCGACCGGCAACTCGACCATGCGGGAGGGACGGCCCGTGCCCGGCCCCGGCTCGTGCGGGCCGTCCGGGCAGGACGGGTCCGGTGCCGCGGGGTCGCAGGAGAAACGGCACCCGGGGACCACGGCCACCTCCGGCAGCAGCGCCGAGAGCGCGCGCACGGCCGTCGACTTGGCGGTGCCTTTCTCACCGCGCACCAGCACACCGCCGACCGCCGGGGAGACGGCGTTCAGCAGCAGTGCGAGCCGCAGGTCGTCCTGGCCGACGACGGCCGTAAAGGGGAAGGGGGTGGTCACTGGTCGCCCTCCAAGTCGCCTTCCAGCTCCAGGTACGTGGCGCGCAGCCGCTCCAGCGTCTCCGCGTCCGGCTCCGCCCACAGGCCGCGGTCGGCGGCCTCCAGCAGGCGCTCGGTGATGCCGCGCAGCGCCCACGGGTTGGACTGCTTCATGAACTCCCGGTTCTCCGGGGCGAAGACGTACTCGGCGCTGAGCTTCTCGTACATCCAGTCGTCGACGACGCCGGCCGTGGCGTCGTAGCCGAAGAGGTAGTCGACGGTCGCCGCCATCTCGAAGGCGCCCTTGTAGCCGTGCCGTCGCATGGCCGCCATCCAGCGCGGGTTGACGACACGCGCGCGGAACACGCGGTGCGTCTCCTCGCCCAGCGTCCGCGTCTTCACCTGGTCGGGGGTGGCGGAGTCGCCGACGTACGCCTCGGGGCTCTCGCCCGTCAGATGCCGCACCATGGCGACCATGCCGCCGTGGTACTGGAAGTAGTCGTCGGCGTCGACGAGGTCGTGCTCGCGGGTGTCGACGTTCTTCGCGGCGACGTTGATCCGCTTGAACGCGGTCTCCATGTCCCCGCGCGCCGCCCGCCCGTCGAGCCCGCGCCCGTACGCGTAGCCGCCCCAGACGGCGTACACCTCGGCCAGGTCGGCGTCGGAGCGCCAGTTGCGGGCGTCGATCAGCGGCAGCAGCCCGGCACCGTAGGCGCCCGGCTTGGAGCCGAAGATCCGGGAGGTCGCGCGCCGCCGGTCGCCGTGCTGTGCGGTGTCCTCGTCGGCGTGGGCGCGCACGAAGTTCTGCTCGGCCGGCTCGTCCAGCTCGGCGACCTTGCGGACGGCGTCGTCGATCAGCCCGACGACGTGCGGGAACGCGTCCCGGAAGAAGCCGGAGATACGGACGGTGACGTCGATGCGCGGGCGGCCCAGCTCCGCCAGGCCGATCACCTCGAACCCGGTCACCCGGCGGGAGGCGTCGTCCCAGACGGGACGGCAGCCCAGCAGGGCGAGGATCTCGGCGATGTCGTCGCCCTGGGTGCGCATCGCGGACGTGCCCCAGACCGTCAGGCCGACGGACTTCGGGTACTCGCCGGTGTCCTGCAGATACCGCTGCACGAGGGAGTCGGCGAGGGACTGCCCTACCTCCCAACTCAGTCTGGAGGGAATGGCTTTGGGGTCGACCGAGTAGAAGTTCCGGCCCGTCGGCAGGACGTTGACCAGACCGCGCGTCGGCGAACCGGACGGACCCGCCGGGACGTAACCGCCGTCGAGCGCCTTGAGGATGTGGCCGATCTCGTTCGTCGTACGGGCCAGCCGCGGCACCACCTCGGTGCAGGCGAACTCCAACACCGCTACGGCCTCGGGGAGTTCGGCGCCGAGGACCCCGCGGACGAGAGCCGGGGCGAGCGTGACGTCCCAGTCCCGTGCCTCCATGCCCTCCGCGATCCGCCGGCACAGCTGCTCCAGCAGGTCGATGGCGTCGGCGGCGGTACGGGAAGGACCCTCGACGAGATCGCTCAGCTCCACCGGCACCTTCACCGGCGCGCCCGGCTCGGCGAGCAGCTCCTTCTCCACCAGCCCGAAATGAGCGGCCAGCGAGGCCCTGAGCCCCGGCAGCGCGTTGGCCTGCCCGCCCCACACCTGCGAGGCGCGCAGTACGGCCAGCACGAGGTTCACCCGCGGCTCGCCGACCGGCCCGCCGCCCAGGATGTGCAGTCCGTCGCGGATCTGCACATCCTTGATCTCGCACAGATAGCCGTCGATGTGCATGACGAACTCGTCGAACTCGTCCTCGTCCGGCTGCTCGTCCACATGCAGGTCGTGGTGGAGCTCGGCCGCCTTGACCAGCGTCCAGATCTGGGCCCGGACGGCCGGCGCCTTCGTCGGGTCGAGGTCGGAGACCAGTGCGTACTCGTCGAGCAGCTGCTCCAGCTTGGCCAGGTCGCCGTAGGTGTCGGCACGGGCCATCGGCGGTACGAGGTGGTCGACGACCGTGGCATGCCCGCGCCGCTTGGCCTGGGTGCCCTCACCGGGGTCGTTGACGATGAACGGGTAGATCAGCGGCAGTTCACCGAGCACGGCGTCCGGCGCGCATCCGCCGCTGAGCCCGAGCCCCTTGCCGGGCAGCCACTCCATCGTGCCGTGCTTGCCCATGTGGACGATCGCGTCGGCGCCGAAAGTGTTGTCGAGCCAGCGGTAGGCCGCCATGTAGTGGTGCGAGGGCGGCATGTCGGGGTCGTGGTAGATCGCGATGGGGTTCTCGCCGAAGCCGCGCGGCGGCTGGATCATCACGACGACGTTCCCGAACTGGAGCGAGGCGAGGACGATGTCCTCCCCGTCGACGTACAGGCTGCCCGGCGGCTCGCCCCACGCCTCCAGCATCCCGTCCCTGAGCTCCGGGTCCAGCTTGTCGAACCACGCCCGGTAGTCGGCCAGCGGCACGCGCGCGGGCGCGGCGGCCAGCTGCTCCTCGGTCAGCCACTCCACGTCGTGACCGCCGGCCGCGATGAGCCGGTGGATCAACTCGTCGCCGCCGGAGGGGTATTCGGTGAGCGAGTACCCGGCGGCCTTCAGCGCGTCCAGGACCTGTACGGCCGACGCGGGCGTGTCCAGGCCGACCGCGTTGCCGACCCGGGAGTGCTTCGTCGGGTACGCGGTGAAGACGAGCGCCAGCTTCTTGTCGGCGTTCGCCTTGTGCTTCAACAGCGCATGCCGTACGGCGATCCCGGCGACCCGCGCGGCCCGCTCCGGGTCGGCGACGTACACGGGCACGTCGTCGGGACCCTGCTCCTTGAAGGAGAACGGCACGGTGATCAGCCGCCCGTCGAACTCGGGGATCGCGACCTGCATCGCCGCGTCCATGGGGGACAGGGCGGCATCCGACTCGTCCCAGGCCTCACGGGACGAGGTCAGGCAAAGACCTTGCAGGACGGGCACGTCGAGGTCGGCGAGCGCCCCGATGTCCCAGGCCTCCTCGTCACCGCCGGCCGAGGCCTGCGAGGCATGGGTGCCACCGGCGGCGAGGACGGTGGCGACCAGGGCGTCGGTCTGCCCGAGGATCTCGTACAGCCCGGCGTCCGCGCCGCGCAGTGAACCGCAGTACACGGGAAGGGCGTTGGCGCCCTTGGCCTCGATCGCATCGCACAGGGTGTCCACGAAGGCGGTGTTGCCGCTCAGCTCATGGGCCCGGTAGAAGAGCACACCGACGGTCGGGCGGCCGTCCACGAACGGGCGCTCGCCGTGGATGCCGTACTCGGGCATCTTCTGCGGCTCGACGAACCCCTCGCCGGTCAGCAGCACGGTGTCGGACAGGAACCGGGCCAGCTCGGTGAGGTTGGCGGGGCCGCCCTCGACGAGGTACCTGAGCGCCTCCGCCACGACACCGGCGGGCACGGACGACTCGGCCATCAACTCGGCGTCGGGGACGGCCTCCCCGCCGAGCAGCACGGTCGGGATCCCGGACGCCCTGAGCGCGGCGAGCCCGTCCTCCCAGGCCCGCTTCCCGCCCAGCAGCCGTACGACGGCGATGTCGGCGCCGTCGAGGAGGCCGGGCAGCTCCTCGGTCACATCCACCCGGGTCGGGTTGCCGATCCGGTAGTCGGCACCGGACGCGGCCCGAGCGGCCAACAGATCCGTGTCGGCGGTCGACAACAACAACACTGTGCTCATGCGGGCGCTCCCGGTGGAATGAAAGGCAGTCCTTGCGGCGCGCCGGACTCGATGAGCCGCCACAGCGCGTCCGTGTCCGCGTGCTGTTCGATCAGGTCGCCGAGCCGGTCGAGCTGCTCCTCGCGCAGCGCGGCGAAAGAGGTGTCGGGCGCCGGCACGAAACGACGGCCCGCGGCGGCCGCCACCTCGCGCAGAAAGGCCCGCCGGAACCCGTCCGACTCCAGCGAACCGTGCCAGTGCGTGCCCCAGGTCTGCCCGACCCGGATGCCGTCCAGGAAGGCTTCCCCGCCGCCTATGTCGGCGACCCCGTGATGGATCTCGTATCCCTCGACATGCTCGCCGAGGGCTTCCCCCACGGGACGGGTGAGGGTCTTCTCGCGGGCGAACCGCACCCGTACGGGCAGCACTCCGAGCGCTTCGACATGCCCGCGCCGGCTCTCGACCTCGTCCTCGATGTGCTCGCCGAGCACCTGGAAGCCACCACAGATGCCGAGGACGGGCCGCTGTTCGGCGGCCCTGCGGACCAGAGCGTCCGCGAGTCCCCGCTCGCGCAGCCACTCCAGGGCCTTCACCGTTCCCCGGGTCCCCGGTACGACGACGAGGTCGGCGTCGGCGAGTTCCTCGGGCCGGTCCACGAACCGCACCACGACGCCCGGTTCGGCGGCCAGGGCGTCCACGTCGGTGAAGTTGGACATCAGCGGGATCGCGCACACGGCGACCCGCAGCACGTCCTCGCCGACGGGCGGCGCGACGTTCGACTCCCGCACCGTCCCCCGAAGGGAGACCCGCAGTCCGTCCTCCTCGTCGATGCCGAGGCCGTGCTGAAAGGGGAGCACGCCATACGTCCGCCGCCCGGTGAGCCCGTGCAGCATGTCGAGCCCCGGCTCCAGGAGGCTGACGTCCCCCCGGAACTTGTTGACGAGGAACCCGGCGACGAGTTCCTGGTCCTCGGGCGAGAGCAGGGCGACGGTCCCGAAGAAGGAGGCGAAGACCCCGCCGCGGTCGATGTCACCGACCACGAGCACGGGAAGCCGCGCGTTACGGGCGATGCCCATGTTCACGATGTCGGTCCGCCGCAGGTTGATCTCGGCGGGAGAACCCGCCCCCTCACAGATCACGGCGTCATACGTGCCCCGCAACTCGGCCAGGCAGTCGAGCACGGTCCCCAGAAGCTGCTGCTGCCGCCCCCCGTGATACCCGCGCGCACTCAACTCGCCGACGGGCTTGCCCATCAGCACGACCTGGCTGCTCTGCTCGCCACCGGGCTTGAGCAGCACGGGGTTCATCAGCGCGGTCGGCTCGACCCGGCAGGCCTGCGCCTGCATGGCCTGAGCCCGCCCGATCTCGGCACCCTCACGCGTCACGAACGAATTGAGGGACATGTTCTGCGCCTTGAAGGGCGCCACCTTGACCCCCTGCCGCACCAGCCAACGACAGATCCCGGCAGTGACGACACTCTTCCCGGCATCGGAGGTGGTACCGGCAACGAGAAGCCCCCCGCCGCTCATGACACACCACCCTGCTGTCGCCCAACCGCTGTGGGCAGTCGTTCCGCCAGGGCGGAACGGGGCACAGCCCCCACCGCATCCGCTGTGGGCAGTCGTTCCGCTGGGGCGGAACGGGTGGGCACAGCCCCCACCGCCGGGCGCCGTGCGACCCGGCCCCGCAGCACCGCCCCAGCCGCACTGACCCCCAACGCCAGCCATCCGACCCGCCGCGACAACCGCACGGCACGCTCGATGTCGCCGACTTCCACGGCACGCCCCTCCCCGTTCAGCACAGGCCGATGCTCAACACGCCCCCCATACGACAAGGTCCCCCCGAGCCGCACCCCCAGCGCCCCCGCGAACGAAGCCTCCACGGGCCCGGCATTGGGGCTCGGATGCTTCGCGGCGTCAGAACGCCAGGCGCGTACGGCCCCCCGGCCGTCACCCCCGGCAGCGGCGGCCAGCACGGCGGTCAGACGGGCCCCCGGCCACCCCGCCACATCGTCCAGCCGCGCCGAAGCCCAGCCGTACCGCCGGTACCTGGCCGACTTGTGCCCCACCATGGCGTCGAGCGTGTTCACGGCCCGGAACCCGAGCAGCCCGGGCACTCCGCCCACGGCCCCCCACACCAGCGCCCCCACGACGGCATCGGAGGTGTTCTCGGCGACGGACTCCACCACCGCCCGCGCGATCCCGTCGGCGTCCAGGGCCTGCGGATCCCGCCCGCACAGATGCGGCAGCCTGGCCCGGGCGGCCTCGACGTCCCCGGCCTCCAGCGCCCGCCCGATGCCACGGGCCTCGCGCGCGAGCGAGGTCCCCCCGACAACGGCCCACGTGGCGGCCGCGGTCAGAGCGAGGGAGGCGGTACGGGACGGACGTACGGACCGCTGCGCGAGGGCACCCAGCGCAATGGCGCTCCCGGCGCACACGGCGGTGTGCAGCGCGCCCCACCCGCGATGGTCCCGCCACAACACCTGCTCCACGGCACCCGCGGCCCGCCCGAACACGGCGACCGGATGCCCACGGCGCGGATCGCCGAGCAGATGGTCACCGAGGAGGCCGGCGGCGGCGCCGTACGCGAAGACGCGATCGGCACGCATCGGCTCAGCCGGCCGTGGGATCGAGCAGGGACCTGGTCCTGAACCTCAAACGGCAGGCTGGCATGGCGACATGTCCTCACTCAGGGTGTCCACGCCCTGGTTCGACGAGACCGGCGGTGAGAGTTCCTGGCTCCCGGGGCTTACTACCCCGGTGACAGTGGCGGGACCGCGCCGGACTCGCACCGGCTTCCTCTCGCGCCGCCGTATATGGCTTCGGCAGTCCACCACGCCCCCGAACGGCAGTCAACTTGCCGTTGACCTGCGGCGGGGGAGTGTGCTGAGGCCCACACCCGGCGCTCGGACCCGCGCATGAAAAACCCGCGGGGCGAGGAAGCACGAAAGGGTGCTTCCTCGCCCCGCGGGACGGTGGGGAGGCGGTCCGGCCGCCTCAGGACTTGGCGATCACCAGATGGATCCCGTAGGCCACCGCCGCCGCGACCCCCGCGAAGGCCACGTACGCGCCGGCCACCGCGAGGGACGCCGAGTTGCCCTGCGCCACGGCCCGCTCGCGGCGCGACAGGCCCATGATGCCGAGGGTGAACAGGGCCACGAGGCCCACCGTGACCGCGAGGCTGACGCCGAAGACGGAGCCCAGGGCTGCCCAGTCGATCTTCATGCTGCTTCTCTTCCTTAAGTGCCGGGTGGGCGGGCTCAGACGGCCGCGGCCGGCGGGGTCGCCGGGTCGGGGGCGGCGGCCACGGGGGCCGGGGCGGGGATCGTGGCCGTCAGGCCCTCGGTCACCGTGCCCGTGGGGGGCGGGGTCACGGCGGCGATCGCCGTGGTCACCACGCCCGCGGGTTCGTCGGTCGCGTTGACGTTCGACGCGTCGACGACCTCGCGCCGGGAGACCTTCCAGATGGCCGCGCTGGCGACGACCAGGAAGACGGCGACGACGGCGGTGCCCCAGTCGCCGAGATCCGTCACGGACTCCGCGCCCGCACCGACCAGGGCCGCGGCCGGCAGCGTCAGGCACCAGGCCACGAGCATGCGGGTCGCCGTCGACCAGCGGACCACGCCGCCCTTGCGGCCGAGGCCCGCACCCATCACCGAACCGGAGACCGAGTGGGTGGTGGAGAGCGAGAAGCCGAGGTGCGAGGAGGCCAGGATGACCGTGGCCGCGCTGGTCTGGGCGGCGAAGCCCTGCTGCGGCTGGAGCTCGGTCAGTCCCTTGCCCATGGTGCGGATGATGCGCCAGCCACCGAGCCAGGTGCCGAGCGCGATGGCGAGGCCCGCGGAGAGGATGACCCAGGTGGGCGGGTCGGAGTCGGGGGCGACGGCGCCGCCGGCGACCAGGGCGAGGGTGATGATGCCCATCGTCTTCTGTGCGTCGTTGGTGCCGTGGGCCAGCGAGACCAGGCCCGCGGAGGCGATCTGGCCGACGCGGTAGCCCTTTTCGGCGGCCTTGCCGTCGGCCTTCTTGCCGAGGGTGTACGACAGCCGGGTCGCGAGCAGGGCTGCCAGGCCCGCGACGATCGGGGCGGCGAGCGCCGGGATGAGCACCTTGGTGACGAGCACGTCGCCGTGCACCGCGCCCATGCCGGCCGAGGCGATGGTGGCGCCGATCAGACCGCCCATCAGGGCGTGCGAGGAACTGGAGGGAAGGCCGACGAGCCAGGTCAGCAGGTTCCAGAGGATCGCGCCGACCAGCGCCGCGAAGATGACCTCGGGACGTATGCCGGTCTCGTCGACGAGACCCTTGGAGATCGTGTTGGCGACCTCCACGGAGAGGAAGGCACCCGCAAGGTTCAGCACGGCGGACATGGCCACCGCGACCTTGGGCTTGAGCGCACCGGTCGAGATGGTGGTGGCCATCGCGTTGGCGGTGTCGTGGAAACCGTTCGTGAAATCAAACGCGAGTGCGGTTACGACCACAATCGCGAGGATCAGCGAGAAGTTTTCCATTTACCCAGGCAATCGTTCGAAGTCAACGGTCGGTTGACCGTAGGCAACCTGGGTGAACGGAAGATGAACTGAGGGCGGCTGCACGATGTCTGAATGAGGGGGTCGCCGCTCCGCCCCGTCCCGGCGACCCCCGGTCTCTCGGCGCCCCTTGGTCAGTAGCCCCGGGCGAACTTCCTCAGCTGGGTCTGCGACCCGTTGAAGAGATTCTGGTCACCCGGCAGGTCGCCGCCGTTGTCGTACTGCCAGAAGGTCCAGAACGACCAGCCGGCCGGGAGAGAACCCGTGGCCCCGGAGCCGTGACGGGCTATCCACAGCGCGTGGTCGGAGGCGAACGCGCCGCTTCCGCCCGTGCAGGTGTTCCACCAGTGGGTGGTCGTGTAGATCACGGGATGGCGGCCGGTGAGCCGCTTCACCTCGCCGCTGAACGACTTGATCCAGCCGACCATGCGCGCCTTGCTCAGTCCGTAGCACCTGTGCTTGGCGCTGTACGGGTTGTATTCGATGTCGAGCGCGGGCGGCAGCGTCCAGCCGTCCGAACTCCACCTGCCGCCGTGGTTCACGAAGTACGCCGCCTGCGCCCTGCCCGACGACTTGTCCGGCAGTGCGAAGTGGTACGCGCCGCGGATGATGCCGGCGCTGCGGGCGCCGTTGTACTGCTGGCCGAAGTACGGATTGCTGTAGTTCGTGGACTCGGTCGCCTTGACGTAGACGAACCTTGCGCCCTTGGCCTTCGCGCTCGACCAGTTGACGTTCTTCTGGTGCGAAGAGACGTCGTGCCCCTTCGGCAGACTCGCCGCCGAGGCCGGAAGCCCGGCGAGAGCCGCCCCTGTGACGGTGAGCGCCGCCACGGAGACCGCGAGAACGCGGGTGCGGCGGCGCAGCGGTTTGCGATCACGAGCCATGTTTCCCCCCGGAATGGCGACGTGCACGACAAAACAACGGGAGATTACTGGAAGGTCGTCGAATGCCCGATGATCTCCGGCCAAGCATGGAGAGAGAAGGATATGTCCCTATAAGGGGTCTTTCGGAGGCGTGGCTTCCGCCCTAAAGTGCCTCCGCCCCGCAGCGGGCCGGGGAGGTGCCTGGCAGGATCGCGGCATGGCTGAGCAGCGGCGGGACCAGCGAGGCGAACGGGATGCGCTAGAAGGTGTGCGGGGCGTGCCGGAGCGGTGGGGGAGGGGCCTGAGCGCCGAGGTGGCGCACGCCTGGGAGGCGCTCGTCGCGACCGCCCGCCGCACGGTCGCCGATGGGCTCGTCGTCGGCACCTCGGGCAACGTCTCGGTGCGCGTCGGGGACACCGTGCTGGTCACACCCTCGGGCGTGCCCTACGACCGGCTCACGCCCGAGGACGTGACCGGCGTCGACCTCGAGGGCCGCCAGGTGCTCGGCACGCTCGTCCCGACGAGCGAACTCCCCATGCACCTGGCGATCCACCGGACCACCGACGCCCGCGCCGTGGTCCACACCCACGCCGTGCACGCGACGGCCGTCTCGACACTCGTCCCCGAGCTCCCGGCGATCCACTACATGACCGGCGCCCTCGGTGGACCCGTCCGAGTTGCCCCCTATGCGACATACGGCAGCGACGAGTTGGCCGAGAACATGCTCCACGCCCTCGCCGACCGCACCGCCTGCCTCCTGCAGAACCACGGCACGATGGCCTACGGCACCACCCTCGACCAGGCCTACGACCGCACCGCCCAACTGGAATGGATGTGCCGGCTGTGGCTGACGGCCTCCTCGGTACCGGGCATGTCCCCGACGCTGCTGTCCCGCGAGCAGGTGGCGGAGGCGGGCGAGAAACTGCGGGGCTACGGCCAACGGAAGTGAGGCCCGGGAAACCGCACCCGGGCCGAGCCGGCACACCCCGCCGCATTCCGCATCACCCCGCCCCGTCCTCCCGCTGGCCGGTGGCCGGGTCCGCCAGGACACTGGACGGGTGCGCACAGTCAAAGCGACGGCCGCAGCCGTCACCGTAGCCCTGGCGGCCGGCGCGGCAAGCGTGGCCGCCGGCCGGTTCGCGAGCGACGCGGCGCTCAAGGCGCCGCCCGGCCGGCCCCTGCCCACCGAACCCCAGCTCACCGTGCACGCCACGGCCGCCGGGCAGATCGCGCTCACCCGCGACCTGGCGGCCATGCGCCCCGGCACCTACGGCCTCACCGGCGACGGCACCCACGCGGTCGTCGGCCCCGTCCTCGCCACCGCCACGCACTCCGCCGACACCGTCGTCCGCCGCCTGGAACGGGTCACCCACGGCACCCTGGAGCCCGGCGACAAGGTCTGGCTGACCCCGAACGTGCACACCGGCGACCCCGGCAGCGCCCTCGGCCTGCCCCACACCGACGTGGACATCCCCGGCGAACTCGGCTCCCTGCCCGCCTGGTTCGTGCCCGGAGCGCGGGACACCTGGGTGATCGCCGTGCACGGTCTGGGAGCCACCCGCGAACTCCCCATGAACATCATGGAGTTCCTGCACCGCCAGCGCTTCCCGGTGCTCGCCCTCGCCTACCGCGGCGACCCCGGCGCACCCCGCTCCCCCGACGGCCTGGGCCACCTCGGCGAGACGGAGTGGCGCGACGTGGACGCGGCGATCCGGCACGCCGTCAGCCACGGCGCCAGACAGGTCGTCCTGCACGGCTGGTCCACCGGCGCCACCATGGCGCTGCGCGCCGCCGCCCACTCCGGACTGCGCGACAGCATCTCCGGACTGGTCCTGGACTCCCCGGTGCTCAGCTGGGCCACCACCCTGCGCGCCCTCGCCGCCGCCCGCCGCACACCGGGCGCGCTGCTGCCGCTCGCCGTCCGGGCCGCACAGGGACGTACCGGCATGGAGCGCGAGCGCACCGTCGAGGCCGAGCAGCTCAGCGTGCCGACGCTGATATTCCACGGCCCGGAGGACACCCTGGCCCCCTGGGAGTACTCCCGCCGTCTCGCCCACGCCCGTCCCCGCCTGATCGCCTTGCGCACGGTCCCGAACGCCCCGCACTCGGCGATGTGGAACGCCGACCCGGAGGCCTACGAAGAAGCCATGCGCCGCTTCCTGACCCCGCTGATGTGACCGCTTCGGCCGGCCCCCACCCCGTTCCCACCCTTCCGCCCCGGACCTCACTCGACTCGCGCACCCGCTCCGCCGGCCCCTCGCCCCGCCCGCGCGGCCCTCTGCGCCGGTGGCTCACCCCGCTCGTGCGACCCCGTCCGACACCCCCGCCCACGGCGCCGGGCCGGGGCGGAGCTGAACAGTCGACACGATTCCGTTTAAGGCCGTACCACTGGCCTGTTCCCGTCCCCGAGCCGCTCGCCGGTCCCCGTGCGTTGGCCAGTCCCGGCACCGGCGGTGACATTCCGTTTGGGTTTTCGGACCGTCAACCGGAAGACTGCACCCGTGACGTCCCGTATCCCGCGCGACTCCAGGCTTCGACTCGTCGGCCCGCGATCCCTGTCCGCCGCCCCCAGAGCCGTGAACCAGCGCCGCCCGCGCCGCGCCGCGCCCCGCCCCCCGGAGGGCACACCGGCACCCGCGGAGCTGGCCAGAATGGCTCGCTCCCAGCTGGCCGCCGCGGCCCGCGTCGCCCGCTGGGCCGACGCCGCGCTCGGCCCGGGCAGCGACGGCGCGACCGCCGACGGCAAGGCCACCCTCGCCGACGCGACCGCCGAACGGGCCGCCCGGGACCTCGGCCTGACCGTGGCTCAGGTCCGCGCCGACTGGGACACCGCCCGCCTCGCCGGCCTCGTCGAGGTGCACGGCGACAGCGCCCGCCCCGGCTGGCGGCTGCGCGCCTGGAACCGCGACGACAGCGCCGTCCTGCGCGGCTGGGTCGCCCTCTTCGACGCCTGGTCCCTCGCCCACGGCGAGCCCGCGGACCACGAGCCCGCCGCCGTCGCCGAGGTCGTCTCGGCCATGCCCCAGGTGCTCTCCTTCCTCCAGCTGTCCGCCGGGCCCGTCCCGGTCGACCAGCTCCTCGACCTCCTGGAGCAGCGGGTCACCGAACTGCGCACCGAGCGCTGCGAGATCCCCTACGGCCCGCAGCCCGAGCCCGCCGAGCAGCCCGAGGCCCTCGACGCCCCGCTCGCGCCCCTCCTCGACTGGGCCCTGCACGCCCTCGCCTCCGTCGGCGCCCTCACCTACGGCGGCGGACAGGCCACCCTCACCCCGCTCGGCAGCTGGGCCGTCTGGGTCAAGCTGGAGCAGATCTGCGTCGCCGCGCAGAGCCCCGCGGGCAACATCGAGGTCGCCGCCGACGAGATGCTCCGCGGCTGCGCCCAGCTGCGCCCGAACGCCGCCCGCGCCGAATACCGCGCCTGGCTCGCCGCCCGCCCCGTCGGCAGCGCCGTCACCGAACTCATCGCCGCCGCCCGCGGCGACGACGCCCTGCTGCGCGGCCTCGCCTTCGAGGCCCTGCGCGTGGTCGGCGCCCCCGCCGAGCCCGACGTCCGCTCGGTGGCCGAGGAGCCGACCCTGCGCCCGTACGCCCTCCTCTGGCTGGCCGAACACGACGGCATCGACCCCGAGGACGCCCACGAGGTCCTCACCCGCGAGGAGGCCACCTGGCTGTGGGTCGACACCGCCGCCGCGGTCGCCGACCACGGCGAGGCCCCGATGCTCGTACGCCACCTCGAGTCGGCCGTCCAGCCGACGGTCCCCCTGCTCCTGGAAGAGGTACGCGCCGTAGGCCACCCCCGCACCGTCCAGGTCCTGGTCGCCCTCGCGGCGGCCCACCCGGACCCGGCCCTGGCGAAGGCCGTGCGCCGGGCTGCCTTCCAGGTGCACACGGGCGGCAGCTGAGGAGGGGGGCGGGCAGCGGCTTTTCTAGGGGCGCGGGGCTGTGACATCAGCGGCTCCGCCGCGGGGCGCGACCAGCCACGACGGCGCCGCAGTCGCACGACGGCCTGTCCTGGCACATGACCAGGCGCTCGGCGCAGGGCCTACGTGCCGTACATCACGCCGGAGCGCTGATGGTCGCCCAGCCCTGCCCGGCGTCGTCATGGACGCCCCAGCTCATCGCCGTCGACGACCTGGGCCGGATCACCCCGCACCGCACAGCCTCCGGCAACGACGTCCCCGGCAGGCGGCCCGAACACCCGAACACAGAAAAAGTGCTTGCACGGCCCCGTTAGACTTGGCCCATGGCCATTCTCCTCGCGCATTAGACGGCGGGAACGCCTCAGCCGCCCACCCGTCAACCCTTTCTGCCCTGGAGCCTGTCCGTGATCTCCGCCTCCGGTATCGAGCTGCGCGCCGGTGCCCGCGTCCTCATCGAGTCCGCCTCCTTCCGCATCGCCAAGGGCGACCGCATCGGCCTGGTCGGCCGCAACGGCGCCGGCAAGACCACCCTCACCAAGGTCCTGGCAGGCGAGGGCATCCCGGCCGGCGGCACGGTCACCCGATCCGGTGAGGTCGGCTACCTCCCGCAGGACCCCCGCACCGGCGACCTCGACACCCTCGCCCGCGACCGCATCCTCTCGGCGCGCGGTCTCGACGTACTCATCCGCAAGATGCGCGAGAACGAGCAGCGCATCGCGAACGGCCAGGGCGCCACCCGCGAGAAGGCCCTCAAGCAGTACGAGCGCCAGGAGACCGAGTTCCTCACCAAGGGCGGGTACGCCGCCGAGGCCGAGGCCGCCACCATCGCCGCCGCGCTCAACCTGCCCGACCGGGTGCTCGGCCAGCCGCTGCACACGCTCTCCGGCGGTCAGCGCCGCCGTATCGAACTGGCCCGCATCCTGTTCTCCGACGCGGACACCCTGCTGCTGGACGAGCCGACGAACCACCTCGACGCGGACTCGATCGTCTGGCTGCGGGACTATCTGAAGACCTACCGCGGCGGCTTCATCGTGATCTCCCACGACGTCGACCTGGTCGAGACGGTCGTCAACAAGGTGTTCTACCTGGACGCCAACCGCGCCCAGATCGACATCTACAACATGGGCTGGAAGCTCTACCAGCAGCAGCGCGAGGCCGACGAGAAGCGCCGCAAGCGCGAGCGGGCCAACGCCGAGAAGAAGGCCGCCGCCCTGCATTCGCAGGCCGACAAGATGCGCGCCAAGGCCACCAAGACGGTCGCCGCGCAGAACATGGCCCGGCGCGCCGACAAGCTGCTCTCCGGCCTGGAGGCGGTGCGCCAGAGCGACAAGGTCGCCAAGCTGCGCTTCCCCGAGCCCGCGCCCTGCGGCAAGACACCGCTCACCGCCGAGGGACTGTCGAAGTCGTACGGCTCGCTGGAGATCTTCACCGACGTCGACCTGGCCATCGACAAGGGCTCCCGCGTCGTCATCCTCGGCCTCAACGGCGCCGGCAAGACGACCCTGCTCCGCCTGCTCGGCGGCGTCGAGAAGCCCGACACCGGCGAGGTCGTCCAGGGCCACGGCCTCAAGCTGGGCTACTACGCGCAGGAACACGAGACCCTCGACCCGGAGCGCTCGGTCCTGGAGAACATGCGCTCCTCCGCGCCCGACCTGGACCTCGTCGAGGTCCGCAAGGTGCTCGGCTCGTTCCTGTTCTCCGGCGACGACGTCGACAAGCCGGCCGGCGTCCTGTCCGGCGGCGAGAAGACCCGCCTGGCCCTCGCGACCCTGGTCGTCTCCTCCGCGAACGTGCTGCTGCTGGACGAGCCGACCAACAACCTCGACCCCGCCAGCCGCGAGGAGATCCTCGGCGCCCTGCGCACCTACAAGGGCGCGGTCGTCCTGGTCACCCACGACGAGGGCGCGGTCGAGGCGCTGCAGCCCGAGCGGATCATCCTGCTGCCGGACGGCGTCGAGGACCTGTGGGGCGCGGACTACGCGGACCTGGTCGCCCTCGCCTGAGCGGGCCTGAGCGTCAGCACAGCTTGATCGAAGGGGTGATCCACAGCGTATGGATCATTCGGCCGATCCGTGATCCATCATCTGTGTGAGATCTCCTCGTACCGAGGTGTGTCCTACATCCATTTCGCGGCCGAGCCCTTTATCGACAAGGGCTCGGCCGTCGTACGTCCCTGACCTGGCACTTCACAAAAGAACCCGTTCGGCGGTACGAACGCAGCCGGGAGGAATTACGGATTCCGCTTGTGGGGATGCGCTCCTGTCGTCAAAACCCTGTCTCACGGACCTTGCCGAATGGGTGGCCATGAAAGCCCGGAGGGGTGATCATGAGGGGACCAGAGCGCACTTCCCATGAGGAGGCACGGGTGGCCGAGACTCTGAAGAAGGGCAGCCGGGTAACCGGCGCCGCGCGCGACAAGCTCGCGGCAGACCTGAAGAAGAAGTACGACTCCGGTGCGAGCATTCGGGCGCTGGCCGAGGAAACCGGCCGCTCGTATGGCTTCGTGCACCGGATGCTCAGTGAGTCGGGCGTCACGCTCCGTGGGCGTGGCGGGGCGACGCGGGGCAAGAAGGCCGCCTCGTCCTGATCCCGGGCGGCCCATCGGCTTCGATGGTGGCCACCCGGTCGGTCGGCAGATCGGCCGGGTGGTTACTGTGCAGTCACTTAGCTTTGCGCTTTAGCTTGCTCTGCTGACCGCACTCATCGGAGGCACTCCATGGCTTCGCCCGCCCAGGACCTCGGTCCGGTACTCGACAAGGACGGCGTACGGCTCACCGTCGACGACGCGATCGCCACGGTGACGCTGACCAACCCGGCCAAGCGCAACGCGCAGAGCCCAGCGATGTGGCGTGCGCTCGCCGAGGCCGGGCGGGTCCTGCCGGGGTCCGTCCGCGTCGTCGTGCTGCGCGCCGAGGGGCAGTCCTTCTCGGCCGGGCTCGACCGGCAGATGTTCACGCCCGAGGGAATCGAGGGCGAGCCGACGTTCATCGACCTCGCGCGCAGCAGCGACGGTGAACTCGACGCGAGCATCGCCGAGTTCCAGGCCGGCTTCACCTGGTGGCGGCGGAGCGACCTCGTGTCCATCGCCGCCGTCCAGGGCCACGCCATCGGTGCGGGCTTCCAACTCGCGCTCGCCTGTGACCTGCGCGTCGTCGCCGACGACGTGCAGTTCGCCATGCGCGAGACCAGCCTTGGGCTGGTGCCGGACCTGACGGGGACGCATCCGCTGGTGGGGCTGGTCGGCTATGCCCGCGCGCTGGAGATCTGTGCGACCGGGCGTGCCGTCCTGGCCGAGGAGGCCGTCAGCACGGGCCTCGCCAACCTCGCGGTGCCGGGCGATCAGCTCGACGGTGCGGTGCGGGATCTGGCGTCGGCGATTCTGGCTGCGCCGCGGGACGCCGTGATCGAGACCAAGGCGCTGATCCGGGGGGCGTCGGGGCGGTCCTACGACGAGCAGCGTGCGGCCGAGCGGGCCGCGCAGGCGCGGCGGTTGCGGGATCTTGCCGGTCTCGGCGAGTAAGCCTCCGGCGGTGCGGGGTCTTTGTCTGCGGCTTTTTCGTGGCCGGTCGCGCCGTTCCCCGCGCCCCTTTGGGGCGCGTCAGCCAACCCTTGTCACCAGTACCGCCACCGTCGGGTGATCCGGTAGCACCCCGGCGACGGCTGCACGTACCTCGCGGGCCACGTCGACGGCACGGTGGTTCGCGCTCACCGCGATCTCCACGCGCGCGTGGCGGTGCGCGAGTGCGCCCTCCTCCTGGAGGGCCGTGATGTGCACCGCCGCCCGCCCCAGGCCGCCCGTCAGGTGGGTGACGCCCGGGACCATGAGGGCGGCGGAGGCCGCGCGCAGCTCGTCCGCGTCGTCGGGCTCCGCGGCGCGTGGCGGCTCCGGGGCTCGTACCGGGGCGGGTTCCGGTTCCTCGTCCATCAGGGCCGTGACCCGCAGGTCCACCTCGGCCACGGCCAGGCCGAGCAGCTCCGTCGCCGCGGCTGCCAGCGTCGTACGTACGAGGGCCGCCTTCGCCGGTAGCGGCTCGGACGCCGTCGTGGCGAAGTCCGCCGTCACGCGCAGCGGTCCCGGGGGCAGGGCGCTCGGCGGTGGCGGTACGGCCGGCTCGTGAGCGTGGTCCGGGTCGGCGAGCGCGATACGGAGCGCGTCCAGCCGTACCCCGCGCAGCTCCCCGGCCGCGCGCCGGAGCACCGCCTCGGCCGCCTCCTGCGAGATCCACGCACCGTCGTGCGGTCCGCCCAGTGGCAGGAGTCTGCCCAGGCCCACCTGGTTCCGTACCGCCTGCGCCCACCGTTCCGTCGTCATTCCTCCAGCCTGCCGCATCCCCGGCGCGCGGCGGCGCAACCCCACTTACCGTGGTCGTAGGACGACGAGCCGAAAGGGGCGTGCGGCGATGACCGACATGACGGAGCAGAACCGGACGAGGAACCCCCAAGGAACGGGCGAGGCGACGGACCCCTCGACGCTGCGCAAGGCGCAGCCGACGCGGCGCGGCGGAGGAGACCCCGCCACCCGGGGACGGACGACCATCGCCGACGGGGTCGTGGAGAAGATCGCCGGACTGGCCGCGCGGGACGTGGTCGGCGTGCATGCCCTCGGCAGCGGGCTCAGCCGCACCTTCGGGGCCGTGCGCGACCGGGTGCCGGGCGGCTCGAAGTCCGTGACGCGGGGCGTCAAGGCCGAGGTCGGCGAGGTGCAGACGGCACTGGACCTGGAGATCGTCGTCGACTACGGGGTCTCCATCTCCGATGTCGCCCACGCGGTCCGGGAGAACGTCATCGCGGCGGTGGAGCGGATGGCCGGTCTCGAGGTCGTCGAGGTCAACATCGCGGTGAGTGATGTGAAGCTGCCGGAGGAGGAGGACGAGGAGCCGGAGCCCCGGATCCAGTGACCGGCCGGCCCGGACGACCGCACCACCGCATCCGACAACCGCACCACTGAGGGGAGCGCACGATGAGCAGGGCCGTGGTCGGCATGATCGCCGGAATGGCGCTTGGCTTCGCCGGATACTTCGGCGGCTTCGGCGCCTTCCTGCTGGTGGCCGCCCTGGGCGCCGTCGGGTTCGTCGTCGGCCGGTTCCTGGAGGGGGATCTGGAGATCGGCGAGCTCTTCCGTACGCGTGACGACCGCCGGCGGTGAGCCCGGTGAGCGACGGTGTCGGTGAGCTGCGCAGACCCACGGCCACCGTCGCGCCGGGCGAGCGCGGCGCCACCAGGATCGCCGACCGGGTGGTCGCCAAGATCGCCTCCCAGGCAGCCAGGGAGGCTCTCAGCGACCGGACCGAGGACACCTCACCCCCGCACGCCACCGTCGTCGTCCACCATGAAGCCGCACATGTGCGCGTCCACATCGAACTCGACTACCCCTGCGACATCGGTGCCCGATGCGCGGATGTGCGTCGACATGTCGCTTCGCGGGTAGGCGCGTTGGTGGGCATGGAGGTGCCGGAGGTCGCCGTCCACGTGGAGCGGCTGCATCTGACCCCGGCACACGGCGTGGCACAGGGGAGGACGCGATGAGCGAGCCCCAGGGCTTTGAGGGCACCACACAACGACTGCCGGTCATCGAGAAGGCACCCGCCGACGAACCGGCCTACGGGCCGCCGCCGTCCGGACACGACGGCGATCAGGGCCGCTTCTGGTCGGCGCGCCGCATCCCCGCGGCCATCGTGGCGCTGCTGGTCCTGGCGGTCGCGGGCCTGTTCCTGTACGACATCGCGGCCGTACGGGCGCACCGGCCCGCGATGGCCTGGCGCCGCGAACTCGCCCGTCAGCTCGCAGAGCGCCACCTCGACGACACCTGGGTGCTCGTCGGCGCCGGGGTCGCCGCCGCCCTCGGCCTGTGGCTGCTCGTGCTGGCGGTCACGCCCGGTCTGCGCGGCGTCCTGCCCATGCGGCGCACCCACGCCGACGTCCGGGCCGGACTGCACCGCGAGGCGGCCGCCTTCGTGCTGCGCGACCGCGCCATGGAGGTCGCCGGCGTCCAGTCGGTACGGGTCCGGATGCGCCGCGCCCGCGCCGACGTGTACGCCCTCTCGCACTTCCGCGAACTGGGCGACGTACGCGCCGACCTGAACGCCACGCTCGACGACGCGATCAGCGGCCTGGGGCTGACGCACCCGCCCGCGCTGTCCGTGCACGTACGGCGTCCCGGACGGAAGGGGTGAGGGCGATGCTCAGGATCGTCAACCGGGTACTGATCGGCATCGTCGGACTCGTCCTGCTCGTGGTGGGCGGCTCGGTCCTGGCCGTCGGGCTGGGCGCTCCGCCACCGTCCTGGTGGATCCACGACGGCCGGCACGACGTCCTGCTCAGCGACGCCGAACGCACCCGCTGGCAGGGCTCCGGCTGGTGGTGGCCGACCGTCATCGCCGCACTGGCCGTCCTGGTGCTGCTCGCCCTGTGGTGGCTGACCGCGGTCCTGCGCCGGCGCCGTCTCGCCGAGGTCCTGGTGGACACCGGGGACGGCGAGGGCGCGCTGCTGCGGGGCCGGGCCCTGGAAGGCGTCCTGGCGGGCGAGGCGGGCGGCCTGGAGGGCGTGGCGCATGCCCATGTCCAGCTGACCGGCCGCCGCACCGCCCCCGAGGCGCGCGTGCGACTCCATCTGGAACCGCATGTGGACCCGGGAGCGGCTCTGCACGACCTCACGACCCGGGCTCTGACGCACGCACGCAATTCCGCGGGTCTTGCCGCATTTCCCGCGGAGGTGCGGATGAAGGGCGTCAAACACCGTGCGGAAAGGGTGAGTTGATCCCGCCGGGCCTCGGTCCTTGGTCGGCTCTCAGAATCCGTGGCGCATTCCGCCGTCGACCGGGACCATGATTCCCGTCAGATAGGAAGCCGCCGGGGACAACAGGAAGGCAGCCGTACGACCGAACTCCTCCGGCGTGCCGTAACGCCGCAGCGGAATACGGGATTCGTTGGCGGCCCGGGTGGCCTCGGGGTCCGCGGACAGTCCGTCCAGCTCGCGCACCCGGTCCGTGTCGATACGCGACGGCAGCAGACCCACCACGCGGATTCCGCGCGGGCCCAGCTCGTCGGCGAGCGACTTGGCGAACCCGGCGAGTCCCGGGCGAAGCCCGTTGGAAATCGTCAGTCCCGGAATCGGCTCGTGCACCGACCCGGACAGCACGAATCCGATGACACCCCCGGCCTCCAGCTCACCGGCCGCCGCGCGAGCGAGCCGTACCGCTCCCAGGAACACCGAGTCGAAGGCCGCCCGCCACTGCTCGTCGGTGTTGTCGGCGACGAACCCCGGCGCCGGCCCACCCACACTCACGAGAATCCCGTCGAAGCCCCCGAACCGCTCACGCGCCGCCGCGATCAGCTGCGCCGGTGCCTCCGGATCGGCATTGTCGACGGCCAGCCCGACAGCGTTCGGTCCCAGCTTCTCCGCCGCGGCGAGCGCACGCGCCTCGTCCCGCCCCGTCACGACCACCTTCGCGCCGTCCGCGACGAGCTCACGCGCGGCGGCGTTGCCGAGGCCCCGCGTGGCTCCGGTGACGACGTACACCCGGTCCTTCAGTCCAAGATCCATGGCACCTATCCTGCCTCGTCGTCCCCGAACAGGGCGAGGGCGGTGTTCACCAGGCCGACGTGGCTGAAGGCCTGCGGGAAGTTGCCGAGCTGGCGGTCGTCGACGGGGTCGTACTCCTCGGACAGCAGCCCCACGTCGTTGGTGAGGCCCACCAGCCGTTCGAACAGCTCCCGTGCCTCCTTCTTGCGGCCCGTCATGTGCAGGGCGTCCGCGAGCCAGAACGAGCACGCCAGGAAGGTGCCCTCGTCGCCGGGCAGCCCGTCGACCGTCGTCTCGTCGGTGCTGTAGCGGCGCAGGAAGCCGCCGTGGCCCAGCTCCTCGCGGATCGCGTCGACGGTGCCGGCCACCCGCGGGTCGTCCGGCGGCAGGAATCCGACGCGCGGGATGAGCAGCAGCGCGGCGTCGAGTTCGCGGGAGCCGTAGGACTGAGTGAACGTGTTCCGCTCGGCGTCGAAGCCCTTCTCGCACACCTCGCGGTGCACCTCGTCGCGCAGCGCGCGCCAGCCGTCCAGGTCGCCGTGCAGCTTCGGGTTCTCCTCCAGCGTGCGCACGGCACGGTCGGCGGCCACCCACACCATGATCTTGGAGTGGACGAAGTGGCGCCGGCCGCCGCGCACCTCCCACAACCCCTCGTCGGGCTGCCGCCACTCGGCGTGCAGCCAGTCCATCAGGGAGGCCTGGATCGCCCACATGTGCGGCTTGACGGACAGGCCCGATCTCCAGGCCAGCCACAGCGAGTCCAGCACTTCGCCGTACACGTCCAACTGCAGCTGGTTCACGGCCTCGTTGCCGATCCGTACGGGCGTCGAATCCGCGAAGCCGGACAGCCACGACAGCTCGAACTCGGGCAGCCGCCGCTCGCCCGCCACGCCGTACATGATCTGCAGGTCGGCCGGGTCGCCCGCGACCGCGCGCAGCAGCCAGTCCCGCCACGCCTCGGCCTCCTCGTGGTAGCCGCAGGCCAGGAGCGCGCCGAGGGTGAGGGTGGAGTCGCGCAGCCAGCAGTAGCGGTAGTCCCAGTTGCGCACCCCGCCGAGCTCCTCGGGCAGGGAGGTGGTGGGGGCGGCGACGATGCCGCCGGTCGGCGCGTAGGTGAGGGCCTTGAGCGTGATCAGGGAGCGCAGCACGGCGTCGCGGTGGGGACCGTCGTAGCGGCACGCGGCGGACCACTTCTGCCAGTCCTTCACGCTGGAGTGCAGCGCCTTGTACGGGTCGACCCGGGGCGGACGGGGGTGGTGCGAGGGGTGCCAGGTGAGCACGAACGCGACCTTCTCCCCCTTCTTCACGGTGAACTCCGAGTGCGTGCCGTAGTCCTCGCCCCAGGTGTGCACCGCGGGTTCGGTGCGCAGCCACACCGAGTCCGGGCCGGCGATCGCCACCCGGTTGCCGTCGGATCTGCGCATCCACGGCACGATCGAGCCGTAGTCGAAGCGCAGCCGCAGCGTGCTGCGGACGGTCACCTTGCCGTGCAGGCCCTCGACGACGCGTACGAGGTCGGGGGCGCGGTCGCGCTGCGGCATCAGGTCGGTGACGCGCACCGCGCCCTCGTCGGTCTCCCACTCGGTGTCCAGGACGAGGGTGCCGGGGCGGTAGGCGCGGCGGGTGCAGGGGCCCTTGGCGCCCTTGGGCGCGATGCGCCAGTGGCCGTTCTCTTTGTCGCCGAGCAACTTGGCGAAGCAGGCCGGCGAGTCGAAGCGGGGCAGGCACAGCCAGTCGACGGAACCGTCCCGGCCGACCAGGGCCGCGGTCTGTTCGTCGCCGATGAGCGCGTAGTCCTCGATACGGGGGTGCACGGAGTTGCGGGTTCCCGCGCGGGCCCCGGGGCAATCCGGGGCGGGGCCGGGGGAGTGACCTGCGGGTGGCTACACCGCCGCGGGTTCCGTTTCCTCCGCCTGCTCCTTCGCGGCCGCTTCCTCCCGGTCACGGCGCTCGCGTCGTACCAGCACCCACCAGCCCACCGGGACCCCGGCGGCGAACAGCCACCACTGGATCATGTACGCGTAGTTCAGCGGGGCGTCCTCGCTGCCGGGGTCGGAGATCTGCTCGGGGCTGTTGCCCTTCGCCTCCGGCGCCG
This sequence comes from Streptomyces sp. NPDC001137, assembly GCF_040298885.1. Classification (NCBI taxonomy): domain Bacteria; kingdom Bacillati; phylum Actinomycetota; class Actinomycetes; order Kitasatosporales; family Streptomycetaceae; genus Streptomyces; species Streptomyces sp. NPDC001137. The sequence continues at coordinate 43,317 of NZ_JBEPBA010000029.1, read as the reverse complement.
TCTGTTCGATGTAGCCGCCGAGGACCGTGGCCCCGAGCCGCCGGGCCTGCTCCTCGCTGTTGATCAGCATGACCTGCCGGTCCGGCAGCCCCTTGATCTCCTTGATGCCGCTCGCCGCGGTCGTCTCGTCGGCCTTCAGCCGCCCCTGGATGGTGACCTTGCCGGCGGGCGGTGCGGGGATCTTCGGGAAGGTGGTCTGCGCCCCGTTCGCCGGGATCCAGCCGCGGTTGACCAGCACCACCTTGCCGTCCGTCAGGACGAACGGGGTCAGGACATGGAAGCCGACCTCGTCGTCGGAGTTGGTGCGGCGCCTGACGACTTCCTCGCGGGCGGTGTCGAAGGTGCCCGTCGCGGTGACGGTGCGGTACTTGTCGGCGCTGGTGACCGCGTGCCCGGGGGAGGTGAGCTGCTCCACGGGGACCGGCCTTGCGTGCAGCGCCGCGGAGACCAGGTCGTTGCGGGCGGTGCGCATCTCGTAGCGGTGCTTCTGCCAGATGCCCAGCCTGATCATCGTGGGGATCAGGAGGAGGGCGATCAGGGTGAGGATCACCCATTGCCGGGACAACAGGAAGCGGTACACCCCACGACCGTACAACTCGGTCGTGGGGTGTGTTCGGGCGGGTGGCGGGTCACACCTTGTCGACGATGCCCACCTTGCCCTCCGCACGGGCGCAGTGCGCTCCGCAGAACCACTGGCCGTCGACCTCGACCCCCTGCCCGATGATCTGCACACGACAGTGCTCGCACACGGGTGCCATGCGGTGGATCGCACAGGAGAAGCAGTCGAAGACGTGCACCGCTCCTTGCGCATGCACCTCGAAGGTCATTCCGTAGTCATTGCCACATACTTCACAGGTCGCCATGCGCCACAGGGTGAGCCGTCGCCGCCGCGCGGGCGAGCGGGCGGCGGGCGAGTCGCACGGCAATCACCCGTCCGTACGGGTCATCCGTCGGCGGGCTCCACATCCCTCAACAGCTGGCCGAACGCCGCCTCGTCCACCACCGGTGTCCCGTACTGCCGGGCCTTGACCACCTTCGACGTGCCCGAGTCCGGGTCGTTCGTGACGAGCAGGCTGGTCAGCCGGGACAGGCTCGTCGCGACATGCAGACCCGCCTCGACCGCCCGGTCCTCCAGCAGCTCCCGCTCGACGGAGGTGTCCCCGGAGAAGGCGATCCGCATGCCCTGCTTGAGTGGTTTGCCGTCTTCGTAACGCCCTGGGTTGGGATATGGGCATGCGGGCCTTTTGCGGGAGGGGCGCCAACTGCTCGGCCGATAGCTGCCGTAGCCCCCGCTCTGCTGCCCGATCCGGGGCACGGGCCGGTCCGCCCACTCCGTCAGCGGCCGGCACTCGTGCAGCGGCAGCCGTACGCCCCCGGCCGCCGCGGCCGCCAGGCTCGGCCGGAACGCCTCCGCCAGCACCCGCGCGTCGTCCAGCGCGTGGTGCGCACGCTGCTGCACGACACCGAAGTGGGCGGCCAGCGACTCCAGCTTGTGGTTGGGCAGCGGCAGCCCGAGCTCCTTGGAGAGCGCGATGGTGCACAGCCGCTGCCGCACCGGCGCCTCGCGCTGCGCACGCGCGTACTCCCGCGCGATCATCTGCCAGTCGAAGACGGCGTTGTGCGCGACGAGCACCCGGCCCTCAAGGCGGGTCGCGAACTCCTCGGCGATGTCCTGGAAGAGGGGCGCGCCCTCGAGCGCCTCGCTCGTCAGACCGTGGATCCACACCGGCCCCGGGTCCCGCTCCGGGTTGACCGTCGTGTACCAGTGGTCCTCGACCTCGCCGCGCGCGTCCAGCCGGTAGACGGCCGCGGAGATTATCCGGTCGTCCCGGGCCAGCCCGGTGGTCTCCACGTCAACGACCGCGTATCCCTGCGGATACGCGGCCGGCCACGCCGTGGGGGAGGACGCTGCGGTCGGAAGGTCTTCGAGCATGGTCCCTGAGGATACGGCCCGGCACTGACAGTCCTGTCCGTCAGGTGGCCTTCCCCGCCGGTCTGTTCGAGTGCCGCGAATGGCGCGAATGTCTGTGCCCCCGGCTTGGGAGTCAGCGCCCAGGCCCTGCTGCCGTACATGCACCAGCGTGACGACGATCCGCGGCAGTTCCTCGACGCTTCCCCAGGGGCGTGCGTGATGGGCCTTCAGACGCGGCCTCTTCCTGGGCGCGCACGGCGGCAAGAAGCTCTCGCCGGTCCAGGAGGGAAGCGGCCGCCGCACGAGTACCTGGACCGTCAGGTCTTCGTCTGCGCGACCGACACCAAGCGCCGTGAACTGGCCCAGCGTTACGAGATCGGCGTCGACAACATCCTGTGGGGCTGCGACTGCCGCGCGACGAGGCAGCCGCCATGGTCGGGGGCAACGCGGCCCGCCTGTGGCGGAACTGGCCGAGCCGCTCACCGAACCGCCGGTGGGCGCGGCGAGCCCGGCGTTCGCCCGGGGAGCGTCGGTACGGGTGTGGTGACGCCCGCGGTGGGATCCTCCCGGTGTGACGGAACCAACGCACGCCGGCGAGGCCCACGGAGGCGCACTGGGTGAGCGGCTGAACTGGCTGCGCGCCGCCGTGCTGGGCGCGAACGACGGCATCGTCTCCACCGCGGGCCTCGTCGTCGGTGTGGCCGGCGCGACGGACCACCGCTCGGCCCTGCTCACCGCCGGTCTCGCCGGTCTGCTCGCCGGGTCGATGTCGATGGCCGCCGGGGAGTACGTGTCGGTCTCCACCCAGCGGGACTCCGAGATGGCCGCACTCGCCCTGGAACGGCGGGAGTTGCGCGAACAGCCCGAGGCCGAGCTGGAGGAGCTCACCGGGCTGCTGCAGGAGCGGGGCATGTCCCACGAGGTGGCCAGGGAGGCGGCCGAGCAGCTGACCGAACGGGACGCACTCAGGGCGCACGCGCGCGTGGAGCTCGGCATCGACCCCGACGAGCTGACCAACCCCTGGCACGCGGCGTGGGCGAGCTTCCTCGCGTTCACCGTCGGCGCGCTGCTGCCGCTGCTGGCGATCGTCCTGCCGCCCGTTCACTGGCGGCTCCCGGTCACCGTGGTCTGCGTCCTGGCCGCCCTCGTCCTCACCGGCTGGACCAGCGCACGTCTCGGCGGCGCCCGGCCCGGGCCGGCCGTGCTGCGCAATGTGGCGGGCGGAGCGCTGGCCATGGGCGTCACCTACGCGGCCGGGACGCTCCTGGGGGCGGCCGGGGTCTAGCAGGCCCGAATTCTCGCTGGTCGGCGCAACCCTCGGCGAGCGGCGGGCGTCCGCGGCGGCGTACCGTGAAGTGCGCCCGCCCCCCCCGAGCGCACCCATGACACCGCACGAGAAGGACCCTCGCCATGCGCGCCACCACCATCCACGCCCCGTACGACATGCGCGTGGAGGACGTGCCCGAGCCCGTGGTGCAGCTGCCCACCGACGCCGTGGTGCGGGTGCTGCGCGCCTGCATCTGCGGCAGCGACCTGTGGGCGTACCGGGGCGAGGCGGCCCGGCAGCCGGGGCAGCGCATCGGGCACGAGTTCCTCGGCATCGTGGAGGAGACCGGCGGCGAGGTCTCGTCCGTCCGGCGGGGTGACCTCGTCGTCGCGCCCTTCATGTGGTCCGACGGTGTCTGCGGCTACTGCCGCGAGGGCCTCACCACCTCCTGCGAGCACGGCGGCTTCTGGGGCTCCGTGGGGTACGACGGCGGCCAGGGCGAGGCCGTGCGCGTGCCGTTCGCCGACGGCACCCTTGTCCGGCTTCCCAAGGACGCGGCCTCCGACGACCACCTGCTGTCCGCCCTGCTGACCCTCTCCGACGTCCTCGGCACCGGCCACCACGCGGCCCTCGGCGCGGGCGCCCGCCCGGGAGCCACGGTCGCCGTCGTCGGTGACGGAGCCGTCGGCCTGTGCGCGGTGCTCGCCGCCAGGCGGCTCGGCGCGGAGCGGATCATCGCCCTCGGCCGCCACCAGGTCCGCACCGACATCGCGCGCCGCTTCGGCGCCACCGAGGTCGTCGCCGAACGCGGGGAAGCGGCCGTCGAGGCCGTGCGCGAACTCACCCGCGGCCAGGGCGCACACGCCGTCGTCGAAGCCGTGGGCACCGAACAGTCCATGCGTACGGCGGTCGACATCACCCGCGACGGCGGTGCGATCGGCTTCGTCGGCGTGCCGCACGGCAGCGGCACCGGCCTCGACCTCGGCGTCATGTTCGACCGGAACATCGCACTGCGCGGCGGTGTCGCGCCGGTCCGCGCCTACATCCCGGAGCTGCTGCCCGACGTCCTGGACGGCGCCGTCGACGCCTCGCCGGTCTTCGACCTGACGGTCGGTCTGGAGGGCGTCCCCGACGGCTACAAGGCGATGGACGAGCGCACGGCCCTGAAGGTGCTCGTCACCAACGACTGACCGTCACCGACGACTGGCCGTCACGACCAGCGGATCGGCAGCGGCAGCGCCGTCAGCAGCCCCGACACCAGGACCACCACCCCCAGGGCGGCGACCTCCATGCGCGCGGGGGAGCAGGCGGTCAGCGGGTCGGCGGCGCGGCGCAGCCGGATCCGGGCCCACAGGGCGAGCAGGGCGACGGTGGCCACGAGGATCACCTTGGCGAGCAGGGTGCGCCCGTACGCCGTCGTCGTCAACTGGTCCAGGATGGTGTGCGACGGCATGCGGCGCAGCGAACTCCACACCCCGGTCGCGGTGATGACGGCGAGCAGAACGGCCGCCACGCGCGCGTAGAGCCCCAGCAGGGCCGCGCCCGTCGCGGAGGGGCCCCACCGGCGCAGCGTCCGCAGGGCGTGCAGCAGACCGCCCGACCACAGCGTCGCGCACGTCAGGTGCACGACCGTCAGCCCCGACCCGAGCAGCGGGCTGTGTTCGGTCGTGGGGTGCGCGCGCAGGGCTTCCGCGGTGATGATCGCTGCCAGCGGCAGGACCTGGGTGGCGGGGCGGCGCGAGAGGGCGCAGAGACCGGCCGCGAGAAAGGCGTTGACCTCGACCAGCGCGAGCCTGCCGTCCCGCGAGTCGTAGAGACCACCGACGTTGATGTCGGCCAGGCTGTGCGGCACCAGGTTGCCGGTGGACACGACCGAGGCGAGACCCAGTGCGGCGACGAAACCGGCGGCGGCCGCATACGGTGCCCAGCTGCGGGGCGCGGTTTGCGGAGCGCCGGGCAGCGAACGGGCCAGACGCTTCACCCACAACTCGCCCACCGGCACGCACAACGCGGCGAACAACACCGCCCGCAGCAGCGCGATCCCGCTGACGCCCGGAGCGGCGGCCTCCCCCGTGCCGTGCAGCGCGACAGAGGGGCCCAGCAGCGGTATCAGCGCGGCAAGGGCCACCAGGACGAGCACGGCGACGGCTCGGCCGGCCCGGTGGCGCCGTACGGGCTCCCCGGCCTCGGCTTCCCCGGCCGTGGGTTTTATCAAGGTCACCTCACGATGTTCGCCAGCCGCCGCAGAACCGGGCAAGTGGAGTAAGACAACTGGGGTACGGCATTCTGCTCACAGGTACGCTTTCGGACGCTCCCGTGACTCAGACCCACCGCGCGGGATCCGTCCCCCAGGGCACCGGCGGCCGCGCCCAGTCGGCCGGCCCGCCCGCGAAGGACACCGGCGGCAGCGCGTACCGCAGCCGCCCCAGGGAGCTGTCCGTCTCGGCGAGCCAGGGACGGGGCCCCTCGTACGAGTCGTCGCCCACGGCACCGGCCCCGATGCCGTTCACGAGCCACTCGGCGGTACGCGCCAACGCCAGCCGTACCAACCGGCTGCCGCCCTCGCGCGACTGCTCGGTCAGCGCGCGCAGCACCGCCGCCGCCAGCAGATACCCCGTCCCGTGGTCGAGCGCCTGCGCGGGCAGCGCACCCGGCTGCTCCAGGGAGCCCTCGAGGGCGGCGATCCCCGACGCCACCTGCACCAGGCTGTCGAAGCCCCGCCGCTCGCCCCACGGACCGTAGGCGCCCCAGGCCGACACCTGCGCCACCACTACGCCGGGCCGCCGTTCCGCCAGCGCGTGCGGTGACAGCCCGAACCGGTCCAGGGCGCCCGGCCGGTAGCCGGTGACGATCACGTCCGCCGCCGCGAGCAGCTCCTCGAAGGTGTGCCGGTCGGCCGCCAGGTCCAGCGTCGTCGACCGCTTCCCGAAGCCCGTGTCGGCGTGCTGGTCGGGCAGTTCGGGCAGGTGCGGGCTGTCCACGCGCAGCACGTCCGCGCCCAGCAGGGCGAGCGTGCGGGTGGCGACCGGGCCGGCCAGCACCCTGGTCAGGTCGAGGACCCGCAGTCCGGCCGCGGGCAGCAGGGGAGACCCGTCGAGCGGGGCGAGCACGCGCGCGTGCGCGGAGTCGAGCCGTGCGCGCTCCACCAGGGGCCGCGCGGCCACCTCCACGGCCTGCTCGTGCGCGGCCCACTCCTGCGGGGTCCGCAGGGCCACGGCCAGACCCCCGGCCGCGTACACCGTCTCCTCGACCTCCAGCGCGGACCGCTCGGCCAACGCGGCTTCGACGGCGGCCACGTCGTCCGGAACGCCCAAGGCGTTCAGGAGCCGAGCCCGGTGGTGCGGATAGTTGGCGTGCGTCCGCACCCATCCGTCCGCCGTCCGCCAGAACCGGGACAGCGGGGCGAAGCCGACCGGCGCCCGCCCGTCGACCAGCAGCTGCCGCTCACTGTGGAAGGCCGTGGCGACGGCGCCGTCGTCCACCCGGACCCCGGGCACCGCCGACCCGCTCCGCCCTGCCGCCAGCTCGGCACCGGCCAGCGCGCAGGCACCGACACAGGCCCGCGCCAGCTCCCGTACGGGAAGGCGTCCCTGGAGAGCGTCCTTCCGCACCAAGGTCGACACCCGTGGGAGAAGGGCGGCGTCGCCGCCCAGCGCAGACCATGCGAACTTGATTGCAGTCATGACTGCACTATGCATCATTGACTGAATCAATATATGGACGGCGACCCCGGAAGCCGTCGTCCCGCCACTGTCTGCCCTCTGTCCGCCTCTTCCCCGCTACTTGGTCACCGCGTCCAGCGCGTCCACCGTGCCCCAGCCGTAGAAGCCGTTGTAGTTCCCCGGCCCCTCGCACACCGCGTCGACCTTGCCGTCCCCGTCGATGTCGTACGGGTCCGTGCACGCCGTGCGGTCGGCCTCGGCGTACAGCAGGGCCTTCACCAGGGCGGGGGAGGCATGTGGATGGGTTGACTTGATCAACGCGGCGACCGCCGCCACATGCGGCGAGGCCATCGACGTGCCGGCCATGTAGCCCCACTTGCCGCCGGGCAGCGTGCCCAGGATCAGGCCGCTGGTGGCCGGCGGGGCCGGGGCCTGGTAGCGCGTGGAGTCGCCGCCCGGAGCGGCCACGTCGATGAAGCCGAGACCGTAGTTGGAGAAGGACGACTTGATGCCCTTCGCGCCGGTCGCCGCCACGGTCACGACACCCGGCAGCTGGGTCGGTATGTCGAGGCACCTGGACGGGTCGACCACCCGGTCGGAGGGGGTGCCGTCGTTCGGCGAGGACGGGTCCGTGATCGCGTCCGAGGCCAGGTCGTACTTCTCGTTGCCGGCCGCGGCGACGTTGACCGTGCCCTTCCGCTCGGCGAACCGCGCGGCCCGGGTGACGGCGTCCACGAGCGCCTTCTGGTCCGGGTCGTCGGTGCAGTTGAAGTACCAGGGATCGGTGTAATAGCTGTTGTTCGTGACGTCGACGCCGTGCTCGGCCGCCCACACGAAGCCGCAGACCACGGCCTCGGTGTAGAAGTAGCCCTGCGGGTTCGCCACCTTGATGCCGGCGACCTTCACGCCCGGTGCGACACCGGTCATGCCGACACCGTTCCTCGCGGCCGCGATCTCGCCCGCCACGTGCGTGCCGTGCGGGCTCTCCGAGGCGCCGGGGCGCCAGGCGCCGTCGGTCGTGTCCGGCTTGCCCGACACACAGTTGACCGAGGCGTTCCGGTTGAAGTTCGGCGCGATGTCGGGGTGCGTGTCGTCGACACCGGTGTCGATCACACCGACCGTGACCTTCGGGCTGCCCAGCGACTTCTCGTGCGCCTTGTCCGCCTTGATGGCGGCGAGATCCCACTGCAGAGGCTCCAGCGGGTCCTGCCCGTCGACGGCCTGAGCGCCCTTCAGCTCCTCGGCCGTCAGCGCCTTCGGTGCGCCCACGTCGGTCGTCGACTGGGCGGGCAGCGGAGCGTTGCGGGTGTTGCCGGCCGACTCCACCCCGTGCACCGTACGGATGGTCCTGGCGAAGCCGGGGTTCGCCGAGTGGACGACGATCACGCCGATCTCGTCGTACGACGTCACGATCGTGCCGCCGGCCTCGGCAATCGCCTTCTTCACGTACGCCGAAGCCCCGTGCCCGGCGCGGACGTTGACGACATAGCTGAGCGGGCCCGCGTCGGCGGCGGTGGTGGTGGCCGCCCGCGCGCTGTCCGCCGCCGCGGCGGAGCCGTTCGGCAGGAACGCGAGGGCCGTCGCCATCGCCATCCCGAGCGGGATCGCGATCGCGCGGCGGAAGCGCGGGTGAGGCCCTGTCATGTGTCGGTGTCTCCAGTTCGTTCGCGGTGCGAGCGGGGGTGCGGACCGAGCGGGAGGTCCGGGGCGGCGCGGTTCCTTTCACCGCGCCGCCCGAGCAGGCACTGGATCTACTTCACTGCGCGCAGCGCGTTGACGATACCGAAACCGTAGAATCCGTTGATCTTTTTGCCGCCCACGCAGGTGGCGTCCACGACGCCGTCCCCGTCCCCGTCGTACGGGCCGGTCGGGCAGCCCGGGTTGTCGGCCTGCGCCTTGAGGAGGGCCTGCAGCTGGGCCGGAGTCGCCCAGGGGTGCGTCGACTTCAGCAGCGCGGCGACGGCCGCGACATGCGGTGTGGCCATCGAGGTGCCCTGCAGGAAGCCGTAGGAGTTGTTCGGCAGCGTGGAGAGGATGCGGCCGTTCTTCGACGGCGTGTCGGGGATCTTGTACTTGTCGCCGCCCGGCGCCGCGACGTCGATGACCCCGTCGCCGTAGCTGGAGTAGTACGACTTGGCGCCCGTGACACCGGTCGCGCTGACCGTGACCACACCCGGCAGCTGGGTCGGCACGTCGAAGCACTTGTGCGGATCGATCGTCCGGGTGACCGGGGTCGAGTCGTCGGGGCTGGAGTCGTCGACGAGGGCGTTCGAGTCGAGGTCGTCGTTGGAGTTGCCCGCCGCGGCGACATTGAGTGTGCCCTTGCGCTGTGCATACAGCTGCGCCCTGTTGACCGAATCAACAATGGCACGTTGATCCGGGTCGTCCATGCAGTTGTACAGCCACGGATCGACGTAGTAGCTGTTGTTGGTGATCGCGACGCCATGGTCGGCGGCGAACACGAAGGCGCACACGACGCTCTCGGGGAAGAACAGCTGGCTCGCGTCCGGCTGCGCCACCGTGATGCCGGCGACCTTCACACCGGGCGCGACCCCTGCGACACCGATGCCGTTGCGGGCCGCGGCGATCTCGCCCGCCACATGCGTGCCGTGGTAGTGGCCGGTGTCCACCGGCCGCCAGGAGCCGTACGTCGTGTCCGCCTTGCCGCTCACACAGTTCGCGGACTGCGAGGCGGAGAAGTTCGGGGCGATGTCGGGGTGGGTGTCGTCGACGCCGACGTCGATCACGGCGACGGTCACCTTCTTGCTGCCCGGGTCGATCTTGGCCGCCTTGTCGGCGCCGATCACCCGGAGGTCCCACTGGTCGGCCTCCAGTGGCTCCTCGCCGGCCGTGGCGCTGCCCGCCGTCTTCGCGGCCTCGGCCTTGGAGAGGTACTGGACCGCCCCCTCGTCCGTCGTCCCCGCCGCGGTCACCGGCGAGGTGCGCGAGGCCCCCGCGGACTGCACGCCGGGCGCCTTGCGTATCTGCTGGGCGAAGGCGGGGTTCGTGGAGTGGACGACGATCACGCCGATCTTGTCGTACGCCACGACGACGGTGCCGCCCGCCTTGGCTATCGCCGCCTTGACCGACTCGATCGTGCGATGGTCCGTCTTGGTGTTGACGAGATACGCGAAGTTCTCCGCGTCGGCCGCCTGTGCCGTGGACTCCGCGCGGGGGGCGGCCTGAGCGGCCGCCGGCAGGAAGCCGAGCGAGGCGGTCAGCGACAGCGCGACCGGTACGGCGAGCGCGAGCCGGCGTCTGGAACGCAGATGAGCCATGGGGTCTCCACATCATCCGGAAACGAAACCGCCCGAGACGCAGGCGCTGCTCGGGCAGGTACATGACGGGCGGTGCAGGCCGAAGCTATCCCCCGGCGCCGCTGGTCAGCAATGAGTTGCCCAAGGTGAGTTCGGAAACAGGTCAAGGGAGTTGAACCTGTCCTCGCGTGGCGCCGTGACCTTGGACAGGGAGCACGAGGACACTCGCCCCCGATCCCCGTCACAACCGCACCCGCAACGCGAGGAGACTCCGTGGCCACCGAGACACCGCCCCCCTCGAAAACCCAAGCCCGACTTCCCTCCACAGAGGAGTTCGTCGCGGAGCAGGAGAGTGCGGAGTTCGGTGAACTGCGCCGCTCCCACCGCTCCTTCGCCTTTCCGCTCACCGTCGGCTTCATCGCCTGGTATCTGCTCTACGTCCTGCTGTCGAACTACGCGGACGACTTCATGGGCACCAAGCTGTTCGGCAACGTCAACGTCGCCCTGGTGCTCGGCCTCGCCCAGTTCCTCACCACGTTCCTCATCGCCTGGTGGTACTCGCGGCACGCCGCCGCCAAGCTGGACCCCAAGGCCGAGGCGATCAAGTCCCGTATGGAGGGCGACGCATGAGCATCGCGCAGCAGACCGTGCTGGCCGCGGGTGAGGCAAGCGAGCACCGGCCGCTGATCATCACCCTGTTCTCGGTGTTCGTCGCCGCGACCCTCGTGATCACCGTATGGGCGGGCCGCCAGACCAAGGACGCCGCCGACTTCTACGCGGGCGGCCGCCAGTTCACCGCCTTCCAGAACGGGCTCGCCGTCTCCGGCGACTACATGTCCGCCGCGTCCTTCCTCGGCATCGCGGGCGCGATCTCGCTGGCCGGCTACGACGGCTTCCTCTACTCCATCGGCTTCCTGGTCGCCTGGCTGGTGGCGCTGCTCCTGGTGGCCGAGCCCCTGCGCAACTCGGGCCGCTACACGATGGGCGACGTCCTCGCCTACCGGATGCGCCAGCGACCCGTTCGCACCGCGGCCGGCACCTCCACCATCGTCGTCTCGATCTTCTACCTGCTGGCCCAGATGGCGGGCGCGGGCGTCCTGGTCTCGCTGCTGCTCGGCATCACCAGCGACGCCGGCAAGATCGGCATCGTCGCCCTCGTCGGCATCCTGATGATCGTGTACGTCACCATCGGCGGCATGAAGGGCACCACCTGGGTCCAGATGGTCAAGGCCGTGCTGCTCATCGCGGGCGCCCTGCTGCTGACCTTCCTGGTGCTGCTGAAGTTCCACTTCAACATCTCCGACCTGCTCGGAAAGGCCGCCGACAACAGCGGCAAGGGGTCGGCCTTCCTGGAGCCCGGACTGAAGTACGGCCTCACCTCGACGTCCAAGCTGGACTTCATCTCCCTGGGCATCGCCCTGGTCCTGGGCACCGCGGGCCTTCCGCACATCCTGATCCGCTTCTACACGGTGCCCACCGCCAAGGCCGCCCGTAAGTCCGTGAACTGGGCGATCGGCCTCATCGGCGCCTTCTACCTGATGACGCTCGCGCTGGGCTTCGGTGCCGCCGCGCTCATCAAACCGGACGAGATCATCGCCTCCAACAAGGCGGGCAACACGGCGGCACCACTCCTGGCCCTGCACCTGGGCGGTGTCGACTCCAACTGGGGCGCCATCCTGCTCGCCTCCATCTCGGCGGTCGCCTTCGCCACGATCCTCGCGGTCGTCGCGGGCCTGACCCTCGCCTCCTCCTCGTCGTTCGCGCACGACATCTACGCGAACGTCATTAAGAAGGGCGAGGCCACCGAGAAGCAGGAGCTGCGCGCGGCCCGCTGGGCGACGGTCGCGATCGGTGCCGTCTCGATCTGCCTCGGCGCCCTGGCCCGCGACCTGAACGTGGCCGGCCTCGTCGCCCTCGCCTTCGCGGTCGCCGCCTCCGCCAACCTGCCGACCATCCTCTACAGCCTCTTCTGGAAGCGGTTCACCACCCAGGGAGCGCTGTGGTCGATCTACGGCGGCCTGATCACGGCGGTCGGCCTGGTGCTGTTCTCGCCCGTGGTCTCCGGCAAGGAGACGTCCATGTTCCCCGACGCCGACTTCCACTGGTTCCCGCTGGAGAACCCGGGCATCATCTCGATCCCGGTCGGCTTCCTCCTCGGCATCATCGGCACCTACCTGTCCAAGGAGGAGCCCGACAAGGGCAAGTACGCGGAACTGGAGGTCCGGTCCCTGACCGGCACCGGCGCCCACTGACGACAGCTGGAAACGGCCCCCGACCCGGCCGCGTCGTAGGTCCCTACGACGCGGCCGCGCCGTACCTCGTGGGATCGGGCCGCTGTTGTTGTCAGTGACGTCACGTAGGCTCACAAGTGACGGAAATGATGGACCGGCACTGATCCGTATCTGATCAGCTACGAGGGAGGGGGCCCACGTGCTCATCGACACCTACGGCCGAGTGGCCACCGACCTGAGGGTCTCGCTGACCGACCGGTGCAATCTGCGATGTACGTACTGCATGCCCGAAGAGGGGCTGCAGTGGCTGGCCAAGCCCGACCTGCTCACGGACGACGAGATCGTCCGCCTGATCGACATCGCCGTCACCTCCCTGGGCATCAAGGAGGTCCGCTTCACCGGCGGCGAACCGCTGCTGCGCCCGGGCCTGGTCGGCATCGTCGAGCGGGTCGCCGCGCTGCACCCCCGCCCCCAGATGTCCCTGACGACGAACGGCATCGGACTCAGGCGCACGGCGACGGCCCTGAAGGCGGCGGGCCTGGACCGGGTGAACGTGTCCCTCGACACCCTCCGCCCCGACACCTTCAAGACCCTCACCCGCCGGGACCGCCACAAGGACGTCATCGAGGGCCTTCAGGCCGCCCGCGACGCGGGCCTGACCCCGGTCAAGGTCAACACCGTCCTGATGCCGGGACTCAACGAGGACGAGGCCCCGGACCTGCTGGCCTGGGCGGTGGAGAACGACTACGAACTGCGCTTCATCGAGCAGATGCCCCTGGACGCCCAGCACGGCTGGAAGCGCGAGGGCATGGTCACCGCCGGCGACATCCTGGCCTCGCTGCGCACCCGCTTCGAGCTGACTCCGGAGGGCACGGACGAGCGCGGCTCGGCCCCCGCCGAGCGCTGGATCGTGGACGGCGGCCCGCACCGCGTCGGCGTCATCGCCTCCGTCACCCGCCCGTTCTGCTCGGCCTGCGACCGCACCCGCCTCACCGCCGACGGCCAGATACGCACCTGCCTGTTCGCACAGGAGGAGACCGACCTGCGCGCAGCCCTGCGCTCCGACGCCCCGGACGAGGAGATCGCCCGCATCTGGCGCCTGGCCATGTGGGGCAAGAAGGCGGGAGCGGGCCTGGACGACCCGTCGTTCATCCAGCCGGACCGCCCGATGTCGGCGATCGGCGGCTAGGGCCCGAGGAGAACCTAGGCGTCCTGCGAGGACTCCCATTCCTTCAGCAGGACCACGTCCTTGAGGAAACCCCGTACACCGAGGAACTGGGAGAGATGCTCCCGATGCTCCTCGCAGGCCAGCCACGTCTTGCGTCGCTCCGGCGTGTGGATCTTCGGGTTGTTCCATGCGAGCACCCACACGGCATCGGCACGGCAGCCCTTGGCGGAGCAGATCGGGTTCTCGTCACTCACAGGTTCGTCTCACAACCGGGCTGAACAAGGCGCGGAAAAAGCCGCCGAACAAGGCGACGCCGAGCAGCCACGGGGGGAGCTGCCCGGCGTCGGTCTGTCGCTCCGACGGGGGATGCGGAGCGCCTACGAAGTATGTCACGGGTAACCCGTCGCCCGGCACTGGAACAACATGATTGATCTGAGCTTTTCTTGAGCTTGGTGCGGAGCCGCCTTCCGTTTGCGACCCTCGCACCATGATCACGCCCGGTCGTGACGCTCGCTTCGTGTGCCCGGTGCGGGCTCGGCCGCGACATCTTCCGGGACCGGTTCCGCGAAACCGTCGTTCGTCCGCGGCGGCGCAATCATCGGACGCATCGGGACACCCACGAACGTCGACGGAAGCGATGGCGCGTTCTCCCGGCCAGCGTTCGCGATCACCACGGCGATGTAGGGGAGAACCAGTCCGAGGACCAACGCCACGATCGCGACGTGCCGTTCGACGTTCCACAGCGAGGCCGCGAGGATCACCGACACCGTACGGATCGACATCGAGATGACGTACCGGCGCTGCCGGCCACGCACGTCCTCCTCGAGGCTCGCCCGAGCCCCGGTGATCCGGAACACCTGGCTGTTGCCGACGCCATGCTGCTTCCGCATCACATTCCACCATCCGCCCGCATCGGACCATCCCCGTCCCCGTGCCCGGTCCGCCCCGGTCGGGGGACGGCGCCCGGACACCTCCAACGTTACGCCGCGTCTGCGCCGCCTACGAGACCGGGGCACCTCCTACCTGGCCGGACGGCCTCAGCCGTAGCACGTACAGCCGCGCCCGGCATGCGCCGTACCGCGCCCGGCCCGACACTGGGCGCAAGGCTCATATCGAGCCGTACGAGGAGGCAGCCATGGGCTGGTTGTGGGCCATCATCGTGGGATTCGTACTGGGCCTGATCGCCAAGGCGGTCATCCCCGGCAAACAGCACAGCCCGCTCTGGCTGACCACCATCTGCGGCATGCTCGGCGCGATCGCAGGCAACGCCATCGCACGCGGCTTCGGCGTCGAGTCGACCCGAGGCATCGACTGGAGCCGCCACGCCTTCCAGCTGGTGGCCGCCGTCATCATCGTCTTCCTGGTCGACATGGCATACATGGCAACACTGGGCAAGCACAAACAGCGGGCGTGAGCTTGAGCCTTTGAGGGGCGCGGGCCTGTGTCGATTTGCGGCTCCGCCGCGTGGGCGCCACAAGCCACGACGAAACCCGCGGCCCGCAAGCAAACCCGCACCCCTGTGACGACTACGCCCCGGCGACCTCGACGGCGGCAAGATTCTTCTTGCCCCGCCGCAGCACGAGCCACCGCCCGTGCAGCAGATCCTCCTTGGCGGGAACGGCGTCCTCGGACGCGACCTTCACGTTGTTCACGTACGCCCCGCCCTCCTTCACCGTCCGCCGCGCAGCCGACTTGCTGGCCACCAGACCGACCTCGGCGAACAGGTCCACCACCAGGCCGGGCTCGGCGACCCGGACATGCGGCACCTCGGACAGCGCCGCCGCCAGCGTCCGCTCGTCCAGCTCCGCCAGCTCGCCCTGCCCGAAGAGGGCACGGGACGCGGCGATCACCGCGGCCGTCTGGTCGGCGCCGTGCACCAGCGTCGTCAGCTCCTCCGCCAGCGCGCGCTGCGCGGCACGGGCCTGCGGACGCTCCTCGGTCTGCTTCTCCAGCTCCTCGATCTCCTCGCGGGACCTGAAGCTGAAGATGCGCAGGAACTTGGAGACGTCCCGGTCGTCCGCGTTCAGCCAGAACTGGTAGAAGGCGTACGGCGTGGTCATCTCGGGGTCGAGCCAGACCGTGCCGGACTCCGTCTTGCCGAACTTCGTGCCGTCGGCCTTGGTGATCAGCGGCGTGCCCAGCGCGTGCACCACGGCGTCGGGCTCGACCCTGTGGATCAGGTCGGTGCCCGAGGTGAGGTTGCCCCACTGGTCGCTGCCACCGGTCTGCAGCGTGCAGCCGTAGCGGCGGTACAGCTCCAGGAAGTCCATGCCCTGCAGGATCTGGTAGCTGAACTCGGTGTAGCTGATGCCCTCCTGGGACTCCAGGCGCCGGGCCACGGCCTCCTTCGCGATCATCTTGTTCACGCGGAAGTGCTTGCCGACGTCCCGCAGGAACTCGATGGCCGACAGGCCCTGGGTCCAGTCCAGGTTGTTGACCATGACCGCGGCGTTCGGTCCCTCGAAGTCCAGCAGCGGGGCGATCTGCGCGCGCAGCCGCTCGACCCACTGGGCGACGGTCTCGGGGGCGTTGAGCGTCCGCTCGGAGTTCGGCTTCGGGTCACCGATCAGGCCGGTGGCACCCCCGACCAGGCCCAGCGGACGGTTGCCCGCGTCCTGGATCCGGCGCATCGTCAGGATCTGCACCAGGTTGCCGAGGTGCAGGCTGGGCGCGGTCGGGTCGAAGCCGCAATAGAACGTGACGGGACCGTCCGCGAACGCCTTGCGCAATGCGTCCTCGTCAGTGGAGAGGGCGATGAGCCCGCGCCACTTCAGTTCGTCGACGATGTCCGTCACGGTTCTCGTATCTCCTTGATGATCTTCGGGCGGTCGGGCGACCACCGGCTACGAGGTTATACGCCCTGACTGACAGAGCTCATATTGAAGTCGGGCACCCGCAGCGCAGGCATCGCAGCCCTAGTGAACCAGTCGCTCCACTCCCTCGGCAGTGTCTTTTCCGTGCGCCCGGCCTCCGTGGCCCGCCCGAGCAGGTCGACCGGCGACTCGTTGAAGCGGAAGTTGTTGACCTCGCCGCTCACCTCGCCGTTCTCGACGAGATAGACGCCGTCCCTGGTCAGGCCGGTGAGCAGCAGCGTGGCCGGGTCGACCTCGCGGATGTACCAGAGGCAGGTCAGCAGCAGCCCCCGCTCGGTGTTCGCGACCATCTCCTCCAGGGAGCGGTCGTCCCCGCCGGTCAGGACGAGGTTGTCGATCGCGGGGGCCACCGGCAGCCCGGTCAGGCCCGCGCTGTGCCGGGTCGTCGTCAGATGGGCCAGCTCGCCCTGCCGTACCCAGTCGGTGGCCGTGAGCGGCAGGCCGTTGTCGAACACCGACTGGTCGCCGCCGGAGGAGTGCGCGATCACGAAGGGCGCCGACTCCAGGCCCGGCTCGTTCGGGTCGCTGCGCAGGGTCAGCGGCAGCTCGCTGAGCCTGTCGCCCACGCGTGTGCCGCCGCCCGGCTTGGAGAACACGGTGCGGCCCTCGACCGCGTCCCGGCCGGACGCCGACCACATCTGGTAGATCAGCAGGTCCGCGACGGCGGTCGGCGGCAGCAGCGTCTCGTACCGCCCGGCGGGCAGCTCGATCCGCCGCTCGGCCCACCCGAGGCGTACGGCGAGTTCCGCGTCCAGCGCCGCCGGGTCGACGTCCTTGAAGTCGCGCGTGGAGCGGCCCGCCCATGCGGAGCGCGTACGGTCGGGCGACTTGGCGTTCAGCTCCAGCGTCCCGTTGGGCTGGTCGTGGCGCAGGCGCAGGCCCGTGGACGTACCCACATAGCTCGACCTCAGCTCATGGTTGGCGAAGCCGTACAGCTCGCGGCCGCCCGCACGCGCGCGTGCGAACGCCTCACCGAGCGCCGGCGCGAAGTCGGCGAACACGGTCGACGAGGTCTCGGCGGGCGCGTCCACGAAGTCCGGCGACTGTGCGACGCCCGTGACCAGCGGCTGTGCGTCCTCCGCCGGTCCGGCACCGCGTGCGGCGGCCTCGGCGGCCCGCACCAGCGGCTCCAGCTCGTCCGCGGTCACGGCCGAGCGGGAGACGACACCCGAGGCGGTGCCTTCCTTGCCGTCGACGGTGGCGACGACCGTGAGGGTACGTCCCCGGGTCACACCGTTCGTGGTGAGCGCGTTGCCCGCCCAGCGGAGGTTGGCGGTCGAGTGCTCGTCGGCGATGACGACACAGCCGTCGGCGGTGGACAGCTCCAGCGCCCGCTCGACGATCTCGTGCGGCTTGTTGCTGCGGGCGCTCATCGACCGGCCTCCTGCGTGGTGTTGAGGATGTTGACGCCCTTGAAGAGCGCGGAGGGGCAGCCGTGCGAGACGGCGGCGACCTGGCCCGGCTGGGCCTTGCCGCAGTTGAACGCACCCCCGAGGACATATGTCTGCGGGCCGCCCACCGCGGCCATCGAGCCCCAGAAGTCGGTGGTCGTCGCCTGGTATGCGACGTCCCGGAGCTGCCCGGTGATCCGACCGTTCTCGATCTTGAAGAACCGCTGACCCGTGAACTGGAAGTTGTACCTCTGCATGTCGATCGACCATGAACGGTCACCGACGACGTAGATGCCCCGGTCCACTCCGCCGATCAGGTCTTCCGTCGCCATCCCGGCCGGATCCGGCCGCAGCGACACATTGGCCATGCGCTGCACCGGGACGTGCCCGGGGGAGTCGGCGAACGCGCACCCGTTGGACCGCTCGAACCCGGTCAGCTTCGCGATCCGCCGGTCCAGCTGGTAGCCGACGAGCGTGCCGTCCTTCACCAGGTCCCAGGACTGGCCCTCGACGCCCTCGTCGTCGTAGCCGACGGTCGCAAGTCCGTGCTCGGCGGTGCGGTCGCCGGTGACGTTCATCAGCTCGGAGCCGTACTTCAGCTTGCCGAGCTGGTCGAAAGTGGCGAAGGAGGTGCCGGCGTAGGCGGCCTCGTAGCCGAGGGCGCGGTCCAGCTCGGTGGCGTGACCGATGGACTCGTGGATGGTCAGCCACAGGTTGGAGGGGTCGACGACCAGGTCGTACAGGCCCGCCTCGACGCTCGGCGCGCGCATCTTCTCGGCGAGCAGCTCAGGGATCTGCTCGAGCTCGCTCTCCCAGTCCCAGCCGGTGCCGGTGAGGTACTCCCAGCCACGTCCGACGGGCGGCGCGATCGTCCGCATCGAGTCGAACTCGCCGCTCGACTCGTCGACCGACACGGCCGTCAGCTGCGGGTGCAGCCGCACGCGCTGCTGTGTGGTCACGGTCCCGGCCGTGTCCGCGTAGAACTTGTTCTCGTGCACGGTGAGCAGCGAGGCATCGACGTGGTTGACGCCGTTCGCCGCGAGCAGCCGCGCGCTCCAGTCCGCCAGCAGTGCCGACTTCTCCTCGTCGGGCACGGAGAACGGGTCGATCTCGTACGAGGAGATCCAGGTCTTCTCGGCGTGCACGGGCTCGTCGGCGAGCTCCACCCGCTCGTCCGAACCGGCCGCCTTGATCACCTGGGCGGAGAGCTTGGCCATCGCCACCGCCTGCGAGGCGACCTTGGCGGCGGCGTCCAGGCTCAGGTCCACCCCCGATGCGAAGCCCCATGTGCCGCCGTGCACGACCCGCACCGCGTACCCGAGATCGGTGGTGTCCGACGAACCGGCGGGCTTGGCGTCCCGGAAGCGCCAGGAGGCACTGCGGACCCGCTCGAACCGGAAGTCCGCGTGCTCGGCACCCAGGGCACGCGCGCGTGCGAGTGCCGCGTCGGCCAGGGCCCGTAGGGGAAGTGCCGTGAAGGCTTCGTCGATGGTATGAGGCACCGAGGTCTCTCCTTGTTGTCGTGACCTGTGATCGGACCGGCGGTTGCTCCGATCATTTCGCGTGACCGGGCCGCGGACCACAGGTTTCGAGCCGGTACCGGGAACTTTCTGTAGGGACCCGACAGTGAGTCCCGTAAGCCACTGTCGGTGCCCGATTGTCCGCGGGAGCCCCTGGACCGATAGGTTTTCGAGGAAGCCGCCTGTCATCCAGGTGTTCGGGCGGGGGGTATCAGACCGCTATCGAAAGGGTGATCCGTTGAGCCGCTCGGTTCTCGTCACCGGAGGCAACCGGGGCATCGGCCTCGCCATCGCCCGCGCATTCGCCGACGCCGGCGACAAGGTCGCGATCACGTACCGCTCGGGTGAGCCGCCGGCCGCCCTCACGGAATTGGGCTGCCTCGCGGTGAAGTGCGACATCACCGACACCGAGCAGGTGGAGCAGGCATACAAGGAGATCGAGGCCGAGCACGGCCCGGTCGAGGTGCTCATCGCCAACGCCGGCATCACCAAGGACCAGCTCCTGATGCGCATGTCCGAGGAGGACTTCACGTCCGTCCTCGACACCAACCTCACCGGCACCTTCCGCGTGGTCAAGCGCGCCAACCGCGGCATGCTGCGCGCCAAGAAGGGCCGCGTCGTCCTGATCTCCTCGGTCGTCGGCCTCTACGGCGGACCCGGCCAGGCCAACTACGCCGCCTCCAAGGCCGCCCTGGTCGGCTTCGCGCGCTCCCTCGCCCGTGAGCTGGGCTCGCGCAACATCACCTTCAACGTCGTCGCGCCCGGCTTCGTCGACACCGACATGACCAAGGTGCTCACCGACGAGCAGCGCGAGGGCATCGTCAAGCAGGTGCCGCTCGGCCGTTACGCGCAGCCGGAGGAGGTGGCCGCGACGGTGCGGTTCCTCGCCTCGGACGACGCCTCGTACATCACTGGAGCCGTCATCCCTGTTGACGGCGGACTGGGAATGGGTCACTGATCACCATGAGCGGAATTCTCGAGGGCAAGCGCGTCCTGATCACCGGTGTGCTGATGGAGTCCTCCATCGCCTTCCACGCCGCCAAGCTGGCCCAGGAGCAGGGCGCCGAGATCATCCTGACCGCGTTCCCGCGGCCCACGCTGACCGAGCGCATCGCCAAGAAGCTCCCCAAGCCCACCAAGGTGATCGAGCTCGACGTCACCAACGACGAGCACCTGGCCCGTCTGGCCGACCTGGTCGGCGAGGAGCTCGGCGGCCTCGACGGCGTCGTGCACTCCATCGGCTTCGCTCCGCAGGACGCGCTCGGCGGAAACTTCCTCAACACGCCGTTCGAGTCCGTGGCCACCGCCATGCACGTCTCGGCGTACTCCCTGAAGTCGCTGACCATGGCCTGTCTGCCGCTGATGCAGAACGGCGGCTCGGTCGTCGGCCTCACCTTCGACGCGCAGTACGCCTGGCCGCAGTACGACTGGATGGGTCCGGCCAAGGCCGCCCTGGAGGCCACCAGCCGCTACCTCGCCCGTGACCTGGGCAAGCAGAACATCCGCTGCAACCTGATCTCCGCGGGCCCGCTCGCCTCGATGGCCGCCAAGTCCATCCCGGGCTTCGCGGACCTCGCCTCCGTGTGGGACAACCGCTCCCCGCTGGAGTGGGACCTCAAGGACCCGGAGCCGGCCGGCAAGGGCATCGTCGCGCTGCTGAGCGACTGGTTCCCGAAGACCACGGGCGAGATCGTCCACGTGGACGGCGGTCTGCACGCCATCGGCGCCTGACGCCGCCGCTGAGCCTCGGCCGACACTGAGGGCCCGCACCCCACCGGGTGCGGGCCCTCGGCGCGTGCCCCGCCCTCGCCGCGATGTCACCCGTTCGGGCTATGTGACCGGGCGGGCCGGGACTGGACTGCGCACCCTGGAGTACGTGCTCAGCACGTGATTCCCTCCCCAGCGCGGCCGAGGAGGTCCCCTTGTGCGCATCGTCCGCAACCTGGCCTCAGTGACCGTCGCTGTCGCTCTCGTGATGTCCCTGCCGTACGAGGCGATGCCCCACGCGCGCGTGAAGCCCGGGAAGCCGCCGGCACCGCAGCTCTTCGGCGCGGAGTGCCGCACCAGGATCACCGGCTCCCGTGTGACCGCGTACTGCCACAACCCCTATCCGCAGACCGACGGCGTCAGCCTCCACGTCGAGTGCGCCCGCTGGTGGGACCTCGACACCGACGGCACTCCGGTCGACACGGGGCCGGCGATGACCGTACGCCTCACCGGCCGGTGCTGGAAGGAAGTCGGGTCGGTGTGGATCAGTCACCAGCGGCGGTGAACCGCCCGGGACGGCACAGGAACGGGTAGCTCGCCGCCTCCGCACCGGCCGCCTCGGCGTCGCCCGCGCGGATCGCGTCGACCAGGCGCGTGTGCTCCATGTACGTCTCCGGGGTGAGCTCCTGGCCGACGTCCTCGCGCAGCCAGTCCCGCAGCACCTCGCCGAGGTCCGCGTACATCGTGGTCATCACGTCGTTGTGCGAGGCCGCCACCACCGCCAGGTGGAAGGTCGAGTCCGCCGTCACGAAGGTCTCCGTGTCGCCCGACTCCCAGGCCTCCTCGCGCCGCACCAGGAGCGCGTCCAGCTGCTTGAGGTCCTTCTCCGTGCGCCGCCGGGCGGCCAGCCTGGCGGCCGCCGACTCGAGTGTGGAGCGCAGCTCGGCGATGTGCCGCGGGTCCGCGTCGGCGAAGCGGCGGTGCATCACGCCCGCCAGCTCGCTCGTCGCCACGACATAGGTGCCCGAGCCCTGACGGATGTCCAGCAGGCCGTTGTGCGCGAGGGCGCGGACGGCCTCACGGACCGTGTTCCGGGCCACCCCGAGCTGCTCGACCAGCTCGGGCTCCGTCGGGATGCGGGAGCCGACCGGCCACTCGCCCGAGGTGATCTCGTGCCGCAGAGCGGCGATGACCTGCTCGGACAGCGCGGAACGGCGGGGGTGACTCAGGGGCATGGCACACCTTCGCACGCGGCGGGCGGGTCCGTCCGACCCGGGGATGGACAACCAATCATCCAATGATTCTATGATGGACGGCATGGCAAGTGAGGAAACCCGGACGAAGACGTTCGCGACCGTGTCCGGTTCGGCCGCGGGCGAGCCCCGACGACCCGCCACGCGCGCGTGGACGACGAGACTGCTCGTGCTCGGCATCGTCCTGTCGGCCTTCAACCTCCGCCCCGCCATCACCAGCCTGGGCGCGCTCCTCGAAGAGGTCCGCGACGGGCTCGGTATGAGCGGCAGCGTGGCCGGCCTGCTCACCTCCGTGCCTCCGCTCTGCTTCGCCGTCTTCGGCATCACGGCCCCCCGCCTCGCCCGCCGCTTCGGACCGGGCGCGGTGGTGTGCGCGGGCATGACCGCCCTCACCGCGGGCCTGCTCATACGGCCGTACGCGGGCGGCACGGCCGGCTTCCTGGCCGCCAGCGCGCTCGCCCTCATGGGCATCGCCGTCAGCAACGTCCTGATGCCGGTCATCGTCAAGCGCTGGTTCCCGGACCGGGTCGGCTCCATGACCGGCCTCTACTCGATGGCGCTCGCCCTGGGCACCGCCGCCGCGGCCGCGGTGACGGTGCCCATGACCGAGGCGCTCGGCGGCAGTTGGCAGTCGGGACTCACGGTGTGGGCGGCCCTCGCGGCGGCTGCCGTTCTGCCGTGGATCCCGTTCGTACGGCAGCGGGATGCGGCGCCCGCGGAGCAGCCGCCGGGGCGGCAGGAGCACGCGCGCGTGGAGGCGCCCGCGCTGCGGATCACCCGGAGCCGTACCGCCTGGGCGCTCGCCGTGTTCTTCGGGCTGCAGGCCACCGCCGCGTACATCACGATGGGCTGGATGGCGCAGATCTTCCGGGACGCGGGCGTGCCCGCGGGCACGGCGGGGCTGCTGCTCGCCGTCACGATGGTGATGGGCGTGCCCCTGGCCTTCGTCATCCCGCGCGTCGCCGCCCGGCTCCCGCACCAGGGGCCGATCGTGCTCGCGCTGGGCGCCTGCGGCCTCGCCGGTTACGCCGGTCTGTACCTCGCACCGGCCGCCGGCGCCTGGGCCTGGGCGCTGCTGCTCGGCGTCGCCAACTGCTCCTTCCCGCTGGCCCTCACCATGGTCGGCATGCGGGCCAGGACCGGCGCGGGCGTCGCCCAGCTGTCTGCGTTCGCGCAGAGCACCGGCTATCTGATCTCCATCCCGGGCCCGCTGCTGGTGGGCGTGCTCTACCAGCACAGTGGCGGCTGGGGGCTGCCCATCGCGCTGATGGCCGCCCTGATGGTCCCGCAGATGGCCGTCGGCGTCCTGGCGGGACGCAACCGCACGGTGGAGGACGAGGCGGCCCGCTGACCCCGGCCCGACCGCCGCCGGCGCCGGGTGCGAGACTGGCCGTATGCCAGTGCTCGACCCGAACCCCCAGAACGGCCAGAAGAAGATGCTGCTCGTCTTCGGCTCGTTCCTCGCCATCTTCGTGATCATCGCCGTCATCGCGACGATCGCCTCGCCGTGACCGTCCGCCGGGCGGCCCGATGGTGGGGCTAGCACCACCATCCCCTAGGGGGTGAGTGTCAGGGTCAACTGGGTGGATCTCCGGATGGGTTGAGGGCCTCGGATTCCGTAACTTCGAGGTGTGACCGCGCAAGGCGGATCACCCAGGACCCGAAGACCAGCGGAGGCACCCATGTCGGCCCAGTCGCACACCCGGCCCCACCCGGCGACCACGGCCGGCGTCGACATCAGGCTGCCCTGGTGGGCCCTCGCCCTGCCCACGCTCGCCTTCATCGTGCTGCTGGCTCTGATGCTGAACCCGTCGGACGCGCAGGCGGCGGCGGGTGACCCGGCGATCACCCACCTCTTCGAGCGGGCACAGCAGCTCATAGCCCGCTGAGCACCGGTTCGGCCGCCAGTCAACTCCCTGCGCCCCATGGCCTGTTTCATGCGAAGCTGGGTTCCATGAGCGTCGCAGAACCCCGCAGGATCGTCCTCTTCCGGCATGCGAAAGCCGACTGGCCACAGGTGACCGACCACGAGCGCCCCCTCGCTGAGCGGGGCCGCACGGACGCCGCAGTCGCCGGACGCAAGCTGGCCGATACCGGTATCCCCTTCGACCTGGCCCTGTGCTCCACCGCTGTCCGGACCCGAGAGACCTGGAAGCTGGCCGTCCATGAATTCCCGCACCGGCCGAAAACCGTCTACGAGGAGCGGATCTACGAGGCCTCACCCGGCGAGCTGATCGCGCTGCTCAACGAGACCCCCGACGACGTGCAGAACGCCGTACTCATCGGCCACAACCCCGGCGTCCAGGGTCTCGCCGAGATCCTGGCCGGCTCTTCCGAGGGCGACGCCGGCGAGCGGATGAGCCGCCGTGGCTTCCCGGCCGCAGCCTTCGCCGTCCTGTCCTTCGAGGGCCCCTGGAAGGGCCTGGAACCGGGCGTGGCCACGCTGCTGGACTACTGGGCGCCGACCGAGTAGCCGAGACGGCGCAACCACCAGACGACCCACGAAGCGAGCAGGCGACACCACGACCGAGGGGCCCGGCACCATCACGGTGCCGGGCCCCTCGACGTGCCGATGGGGGCGACTACTCCTCGTCGTGCGTGTCCGCGGCCTCGACCTCTTCACGGGTGACGCCCAGCAGATACAGGACCGTGTCCAGGAAGGGCACGTTCACCGCGGTGTGCGCGGCCTGCCGTACGACGGGCTTGGCGTTGAAGGCGACACCGAGACCCGCCGCATTGAGCATGTCCAGGTCGTTGGCGCCGTCGCCGATCGCCACGGTCTGGGCGAGCGGTACGCCCGCCTCCGCGGCGAACCGGCGCAGCAGCCGCGCCTTGCCCGCGCGGTCGACGATCTCGCCGGTGACCCTGCCGGTGAGCCTGCCACCGACGATCTCCAGGGTGTTGGCCTGCGCGAAGTCGAGCCCCAGCCGCTCCTTCAGATCATCCGTGACCTGGGTGAACCCTCCGGACACCACGCCCACTTGGTACCCGAGCCGCTTGAGCGTACGGATCAGGGTCCGCGCCCCCGGCGTCAGCCGCACCTCGCTGCGCACCTTGTCCACCACGGACGCGTCGAGCCCCTCCAGGAGCGCCACGCGCGCGTGCAGCGACTGCTCGAAGTCCAGCTCTCCGCGCATCGCGGCGGCGGTGACCTCGGCGACCTTGTCCTCGCAGCCGGCATGCGCCGCGAAGAGTTCGATCACCTCGTCCTGGATGAGCGTCGAGTCGACGTCCATGACGACCAGCCGCTGAGCCCGCCGGTGCAGCCCCGCCGCGACGACCGCCACATCGACACCCAGTGCCGCGGCGTCCGTCACCAGGGCGGTGCGCAGCGGCTCGGTCTCGACGCCGGACACCGCGAACTCGACCGCTGTGACGGGGTACTTGGCGAGGCGGAAGATACGGTCGATGTTGCCGCCGGCGGAGGCGATCTTGGCGGCGATCCGGGCGGTCGCCTCCGCCGTGAGCGGGTGACCGAGGACCGTGACCAGTGAGCGTCCGAGGCCGCGCGGACGGTTGTCGCCCCGCCCGGAGATGATCTCGGCCTGCATCTTCATCGACTCCGCCCAGCTGTGGACGGTGGCCCGCAGATCCCCCTCCAGCCCGTGCGGCGGCGGGGTCACGAGCGCGCACAGCGTGAGCCGGCCACGGGTGACGACCTGCTCGATGTCGACCACGTCGACGGAGTAGGCGGCGAGGGTGTCGAACAGGCCGGCCGTGATGCCCGGCCGGTCCTTGCCGAAGATCTTGACGAGGAGGGTGGGGACGTCAGAGGTCGAGGTCTGCGATGCGCTCATGGTGTACCCACCGTATCCGGCACCCAGTGCCGCCCGCCGCCGCGGTCCGCCTGCCGGACACGGAACACTGGGTGTCGAGCAGATGTCGAAGGCCTTACGGCCGGCCCACCGGGCTGAGACGGCCTGGGCGGCCCCTTCGGCATGGGCGGCCCTTCGGCCCGGGCGGCCTCCTCGGCCCGGGCGGCCCCGCGGCCCGGCCGCGGCGAGTCCCGGCGGATGGCTCAGAGCGGCATAGCTACGTCGGACAGCCCGGTACCGCCAGGTGGCGATGCGTCCGGCTCAGCGTCACCTCGGCCGGTGGGTGGTGGGCCGCTCTCTGCCGCAGATGCCCCCCGAGGTCGTCGACGAGGCCCGCCGCCTCGGTCCGGATGACGCGTACGCCACCACCGCACCGCCCGCAGCCGCCGCACCGGGTCCCGGCGAGCGCCGCTTGCGGCGCGTCGTACCGGACGGCCCGGTTGCCCCGGGAGCGGCGTATCCCGCTCCGCTGCCTGGATCGGCGACCCCTGGTTCCCTGCGGCACACGCGCGCCGGACTGCCCCGCTCCCACGGCGGCCGACGTGTACCTCAGCGGTCGTCCTTCCGCCGACCCGGGGGCGGCGGTGGCTGGGGCGGCGGCGGGCCCTCCTTCGGGCCGGGGTTCGGCCGGTTCCCGCGGCGTGGGCGGGGCGGGAGGCCGTCCATCGGACGCGCCACCGTCGGTGCGCCGTACACGTCGCTGTTGCCGGTACCGGGCGGCGGCGAGCCGGCGGGCGGCCGTCCGCGGTCGGGGGCACCCGGCGGACCCTGCCGGTCCGGCGGTCGCGCGTCCTCAGGCTCCCGCAGCCCCTCCGGCAGCTGCAGATACGGATTGGTGGTGGGGTTCGGCGCCCGGTACGGCGTACTGGGCGTGTACGGCCCCGACACGCCCCCGGCTTCGCGCGCGTACTGCGGATACCCGGCGTCCCCGGCGGGCGCGCCCGCGCCCCCGTCGCTCAGCGCCAACGGCGCCGCCCGCCGCCCCGCCGCGCCGCTCGCCCACGCCAGCAACGCCCCGGCACCCCCCGCTCCCGCACCCCACAGGGCGCCCAGCAGCAGCGCCATGCCGAGATGCCCGTGCAGCTCGATCCCGGCACCGAACGCATCGAAGCCCAGCACCGACAGCGAGGCGTCCACCGACACCTCCGTCAGCCACGCGAGCAGCGGCAGCGCCAGCGCCGTGACGATCCCCAGCCGCACCGCACACCGCCCGGCGAAGGCGAGGGCGCCCGGCCCCCGTACGCCCGAAGAACCCGCAGCCGGCGAAGCCCCGGCCCCCACGGGCGTCCGCACCGCGGCCAGCACCCCCGCGAACAGCATCATCACGGCCGCCGCCACCCCCAGCAGCCACACCCGCCCGTCCAGGTCCGCCAGCCGCCCCAGCGTCACCGACTGGTCGGTCTTCGCGGTGAGCAGGTTGTCCAGCGGATCCGGCAGGAACTTGGTCAGTACGCCGGTCGCCCTGCCGTCGAACGGCACGAACAGGCCGACGGGGATGCCCAGCCAGGTGCCGTTGGGCGCGCCCAGCAGTGCGGCGCCGAAGATCCGCTTCGGATGGTCGTCACGGATCGCCGCGTACGCCCCCGCCGCGAGGCCCGCCGCCACCGCCACCAGCATCACCGTGACGATCGCCGACGCCGCCGGCCGTACCACCCGGTGCACGGCCTCCCAGCCGCGCGGCAGGGGCGTGCGGCGCGAGGCCAGCAGGGCGATCAGCAGGATGCCGGCCGACCAGCCGAGCCCGCCCAGCAGGGTGGGCGCGGTGTCGACGGTGAAGCCGACCGCCGCCTTCGCGTCGATGAGGTTGCCGATGTTGTCGGGCAGCAGCCCGCCGATGTCCCCGATGTCGCCGAGACCGGGAATGTTGACGCCACCACCACCCCCGCCGCCTCCGCCGGGCAGCTTGTCGAGACCCAGCGAGCCGCCGTCGATGGTGATGACGTCGTGCCCCGCCCAGGCCAGCCCGCCCAGCGTCGCCACGAACAGCGCGACCACCGCGCCCGCGCGCGCGAGGAGTTCGGCCGGCGCGATCACAACTCCCGCCGCCCGCAAGGACCGTAGGAAGAACCACGAGAGCAGGAGCGCCCCGACCAGGCTCACACCCAATGGCGTGATCGTGACGGCCGTATGTGCCTGCGCGCCTTTCAGGCCGAACGCGGACACGTCGCCGGACGGCGTCACCGAACCACCCGCCCCAAGTGCCACGACCGCCGCGGTCATCGGCCCGAGCGAGCCCGACGCGTCCGCCTCCAGCAGATGCAGGCCGAGCGCCGCCGTACCCGCCATCCCGATCAACGCCCAGCTCACAGAGGCGATCGCGGACAGCAGGACGTCCCCCCACGGCACCCTGGTGCCGCTCCCGACGGACTCGACGCTCGACGACGTGCCCATGGACGCGCTCATGGCAGACCCCCCGATCCGCATTGCGGCACGGCGGCCGCGCATGTCCCCCTCGCGTGGATTACCACTCTCCGGGCCGTTTTCAACCCCGTCAACGGAACCAACCGATGCGCATGTGCGTGGTGGTTCACAAGGCCCGACTTTCGGTCAGGGGGGCGAGCCTGAAATAGTTCCCGACGATGTTCGACATCCCTAGACTCCCTGTGTTGGGGGTAACTCGGGGGACTACTCAGTGGGGCATGGAGTGCCGGAACTCGTACTGGAATTGAATGGACGTACCTGGACGCTCGACCCGTCCAGGCCGTACACCCTCGGACGTGATCCGCAGGGGGACATCGTGCTCGACGACGCCAGAGTGTCCTGGCGTCATGCCACGATCAGCTGGGGCGGCCGCAGTTGGGTCATCGAGGACCAGGGCTCCACCAACGGCACCTTCGTGCAGGGGCAGCGGATCCATCACATGGAGATCGGCCCCGGCTCCGCGGTGCACCTCGGCAACGCGACCGACGGCCCGCTGGTCACCGTCACCGGCGCGGCGGCCGCCGTCGCCCAGCCCCAGCAGCAGCCCTACGCCGCCCAGGGCGCGGGCCCCGGCTGGGCCCAGCAGGCACCGCCGCAGCAGACACCGCCGCAGCACCAGGCCCCGCAGCCCTGCTGGCAGCAGCCGCAGCAGGCCGCCGCGCCGATTCCGCAGCAGCAGGGCCCCGGTGGTGGCGCGGGGGCGCCGCCGGTCTACGGCGACCGCAGCCCCACCACGTTCCACCAGTTCTCCATCGGCCGCGTGATGCGCATCGGCCGCGCCCTGGAGAACGAGCTGGTCGTCTCCGACCTGCAGGTCTCCCGGCACCACGCCGAGTTCCACTCGACGCCCGACGGCCGCATGGAGATCCGCGACCTCGGCTCGCACAACGGCACCTACGTCAACGGCCAGCCGATCCCCAAGGGCGGCTCGGCGCTGCTCGGCCCGACCGACATCGTCGGCGTCGGCCACTCCACGTTCCGGATCGTCGGCGACCACCTCGAGGAGTTCGTCGACACCGGTGAGGTGTCCTTCTCGGCCCGCCATCTGACCGTCACGGTCGACGGCGGCAAGCAGATCCTGAAGGACGTCTCCTTCGGCGTCCCGGAGAAGTCCCTGATCGCGGTCATCGGCCCGTCCGGCTCGGGCAAGTCGACCCTGCTCAAGGCGCTCACCGGCTACCGCCCGGCCAACCAGGGAGACGTCCTCTACGACAACCGCAACCTGTACAAGCAGTTCGCCGAGCTGCGCCAGCGCATCGGTCTGGTCCCGCAGGACGACATCCTGCACAAGGAACTGACCGTCAAGAAGGCCCTCAAGTACGCGGCCAAGCTGCGCTTCCCCGCCGACACCACGGCGCAGGAGCGCGAGGACCGCATAGACGAGGTGCTGCGCGAGCTGAAGCTGGACATCCACAAGGAGAAGAAGGTCACCTCCCTCTCCGGCGGCCAGCGCAAGCGGGTCTCGGTGGCCCTGGAGCTCCTCACCAAGCCCTCGCTGATCTTCCTCGACGAGCCCACCTCGGGCCTCGACCCGGGCATGGACCGCGACGTCATGCAGCTGCTGCGCGGCCTCGCCGACGACGGCCGTACGGTCCTCGTGGTCACCCACTCCGTGGCCGAGCTGGCGCTGTGCGACAAGCTCCTGGTGATGGCTCCGGGCGGCGCGGTCGCCTACTTCGGACCGCCGGAGGAGGCGCTGAACTTCTTCGGCTACGACACCTGGGCCGACGTCTTCTCCGCCTTCGAGAACTACCGCGACTACGACTGGGCCGGACGCTGGAAGGGCTCGCAGCACTACCAGATGTACGCCGCGGACATCGACGCCGTTGCGCCACAGTCCGTACAGATGCCTCCGATGCAGGCGATGAAGCCGCCGAAGCCGCAGGGCTGGATGAGCCAGTTCGGCACCCTGGTGCGCCGCTATGTCTCGGTCATCGCCTCCGACAAGGGCTTCCTCGCCCTGACGGTGATCCTGCCGCTCGTCCTGGGCTCGGTGAGCCTGCTCATCGACTCGGGCAAGGACCTGCTGGTCAACACGGAGATCAACCCGACGACCCAGCAGCCCGTCCCGAACGGTACGGCCACCACCGTCCTGCTGATCCTCGCGGTCGGCGCCTGCTTCGCCGGTGCCGCCAACTCCGTCCGTGAGCTGATCAAGGAACGGGTCATCTACGAGCGGGAGCGCGCCACCGGCCTGTCCCGCTCCGCGTACCTGATGTCCAAGGTCTTCGTGCTCGGCTTCATCACGGTGCTGCAAGGGCTGATGGTCGGCATGATCGGCTTCGCCAGCCGGAAGATCCCGACGGAGGGCCTGGTCCTCAAGAACCTCCCGCTGCTCGAGCTCACCATCCCGGTCATGGCCCTGGGCTTCACCTCGATGATGTTCGGCCTGATCATCTCCGCACTGGTGAAGACCTCCGAGAAGACCATGCCGCTGCTGGTCATGTTCGCGATCGTCCAGGTCGTCTTCACCGGCTGCCTCTTCGCCCTGAACGGCGCGATCGGCGTCAACCAGTTCTCGTACCTGATGCCCTCGCGCTGGGCCGTAGCCGCCGCGGGCGCCACGCTCGACTTCAACCGGATCAGCCCGCCCGGCAAGGGCAAGCCCAACGACCCCCTGTGGGAGCACACCGTGGGCGCCTGGAGCATGGACATGATCGCCCTGATCGCGCTCGGTGTGATCTGCGCGTTCTTCGTGGCTCGCTTCCTGCGCCGCCACGAGCCGGAGGTCATGCGCAAGTAGTCGCAGTCCTACGACGCTCTCGTACGGGGTTCTCGTACGACGCGAAGGGCGGCACCCCTCGGGGGTGCCGCCCTTTGTTCACGTGAAGAGGTCCGCGCCGACCTCAGTACGCGCTGTTGACGTTGTCGATCGAGCCGTACTTGTCGGCCGCGTAGTTGGCGGCGGCGGTGATGTTGGCGACCGGGTCGTAGATGTTCCAGGACGTGCCGGCCACGTGGTAGGCGCTGAAGGTCGGGGGGATGACCTGCAGCAGGCCCTTCGACGGGATGCCGTTGATGGCGTTGATGTCCCAGTCGTTGATGGCGTTCGGGTTGCCCGAGGACTCCCGCATGATGTTGCGGTACAGGCCGTTGTAGCTGCCCGGTATGCCCTTGGCCTGCATGATGTCGAGCGCGTTCCGGATCCAGCCGTCCAGGTTGTTCGCGTAGGTCTTGGTGACCGGCTTGATCGCGGCACGGTGGGCGGCCCGGCTCGCGGCCGCCTTCGCCTTGCGCGCGGCCTCGGCCTTCTTCTTGGCCGCAGCCGCGGCGGCGGCCTTCTTCGCGGCGGCCTTCTTCGCGGCAGCCGCGGCGGCGGCCTTCTGCTTGGCCTCGGCCTTGGCCTTGATGTCCTGGGCCTTCAGGCTGGCACCGGCGAGCTGGTCGGTGACGCTGGCCTTGACGTCCTTGATCTGGTCGGAGCCGTACTCCACCTTGGCCGTCGAGACGGTGGCCTCGTTCGTGGTCGTCTCGGCGTTGCTGGGCACCGCGGAGAACGCGAGAGCGGCGGCACCGAGGGTGGCGACACCCGCCATCGCGACCTTCTGGTGACGGTTCAGCGAGCGACTGAGACGGCGAATGTTGGTGTTCTTGAGCATGGCAGACGGACCTCTTCGAAT
Organism: Streptomyces sp. NPDC001137; assembly: GCF_040298885.1. Lineage (NCBI taxonomy): Bacteria > Bacillati > Actinomycetota > Actinomycetes > Kitasatosporales > Streptomycetaceae > Streptomyces > Streptomyces sp. NPDC001137. The sequence goes on along the minus strand of NZ_JBEPBA010000029.1, from coordinate 11,220 downwards.
AGCGCGGAGGTCGCTCAACGTCCTGCGGGGGACACGGGTCCGGCCCGCACAAACGCCGCGGGGGGAACCCGCGGCGCTGAGCGACGGCAGCCATTCTTAGCGGCCGCAAAATGTCGTGGCAAAGGTGTGACGTACGATCCCCGGTAGTGGATCGGGTGAGGGCAAAAACGGACAGACTGGACCGTTCGCCCCGCTCATGCGGGGAGGGTCTGTCTCCTATTGCCCTTCGTACGTGATCTGCGCCCTATGCGCGGGCTCACATCGGCGCCACAACGGTCTCACCATGAGTTGCTTGAGCAATGCACTGCGTGAGCGGCCTCCTACGGGAGGATGAGGTGGACGTCCCCGAACTCGTGCCACAGGTAGAGCCCGCGCAGCGCCTCCTCGTAGCTGCGGTCGATCGCGGCCCGCCCGGCGATCGCCTCCAGCATCAGCAGATGCGAGGCCTCCGGCTCGTGCAGCCCGGTCAGCAGCCCGTCCACCACCCGTACCCCGCGCTCCGGGGTGACAACCAGATCCGTCCACCCTTCACGCGCGCGTACGACGCCGTCCGGCCCGGCCGCCGACTCGACGGCCCGGACAGCCGTCGTCCCGACCGCGACCACCCGTCCGTCGCCCGCCCGCACGGCATTGATCAGCCGGGCCGACGCCGCCGGCACCGAGAACCGCTCCGGATACGGCGGCTCGTGCGCCTCCGCCGAGGCCACCCCGGTGTGCAGGGTGACCGGTGCGAACTGCACACCCCGGCTCACCAGCTCCGCCACCAGCCGCGCCGTGAAGGGCCGCGCCGCACTCGGCATCTCCGCACTGCCGGTCCCGTCGGCGGACGGCAGCGCGAACACCGTCTGGTACACGGACAGCGGCTGGTCCCGCTCCGTATAGGAGTAGCGAATGGGCCGCCCGTGCTCCCGCAGCAGCCCGAGGACCCCGGCCCCCGACACGCGCGCCCACCACAACCGGTCGCCGCGCCCGCTCAGCGGCTCCTCCAGGACCAGCCGTACGCCCCCGGGCAGCCGCACCTCCAGACCCGCGGGCCCGCCCGCACGCGCGCGCGTGGTGCCCTTCCCGTCCGGATCCCGCAGCTCGACCGCCCACCGCCCGTCGTCCCCGCACGTGGAGAAGTGCACCACCACGCGCGCGTGCCCGGCCCACCCGTCCACGGCGGCAGCCAGTGTGGGCGAGGTGTTCACCACGAGCAGATCCCCGGCCCGCAGCAGCCGCGGCAGCTCCACGAACGCGTGGTGCGACACCTCGCAGCCGCGCGACACGAGCAGCCGTACGGCATCCCGGTCGAGCCCCGCCCCGCGCTGCTCGACCGGAATCCGGGCCGACAGCTCCTCCGGTACCTGCACCGCCACCGTCATCGCTACCCCTCCAGCAGGGCCGGAGCCGCATAGCGGCCGCTCGCCGGGCGCTCGTACAGCAGCCGCAGGAACGCCGGCACCACACTCGCCGGCGCCGGCCGGGGATCACCGTCGTCCGGTACGGCCGCCGAATACAGGTCCGTGGCCATGTCCCCGGGGTCGACCGCCCAGACCCGCAGTCCGGGCTCCTCCTCGCCGAGCACCGCCGCCAGATGGTCGAGCGCCGCCTTCGACGCCCCGTATCCGCCCCACGTCTCATAGGCCTCGGCGGCCGCGTCCGAACTGACCGCGATCACCGCGGCGGCCCCCGACGACCGCAGCAGCGGCAGCGCCTCCTGGACCAGGCCCAGTGCGGCCACCACGTTCACCTCCAGCGCCCGCCTGAACCCCTCCAGGGGCAGCTGCTCCAGCCGTACGAGCGGCTCGGCGCCCAGCGCGCTCGCGTTGTTCACCAGCAGATCGAGGCCGCCCAGCTTCCCCGCGGCCGCCACCAGCTCCGCCCGGTGACCGGCGTCCGTGACGTCGCCGGGCACGGCGCTCACATGTGTGCCGTACGCGGACACGGCCTGCGCCGCCTCGGTGAGAGCCACCTCCGTCCTCGCGTCGAGCACCAGATCCCAGCCGCGTGCGGCCAGTGCCTCGGCCAGCGCCCTCCCCAGCCCCTTCGAAGCCCCTGTGATGATCGCTACCGGCATGACACGTCCCCTCGTCTCACCCGCCCGTCCTTCGGCGGTGACCTCAACCTAGGAACCGCGCCACCCGCCCCGCCTCGGACGCGGGCCCCAACCAGCCGGGGCCCTTCGGCCTAAGCCGCCCGTCCCGGGCCCCGGACCTAGTCCGCCCGCCCTAGGCCCACCGGCGCAGCCCGCGCCGCCACAGGTCCGATCCGCGTTGTCACACCCCGCCGGTACCTTGAGGGCATGAGTCACGGCCCCCGGTCCGGCCTCACCGCGGTGAGCTCCGCGCTGCTGGCCATGAGCAGGCATCTCGAGGTGCGCGACGTCCTCAAGACGATCGTCGCCTCGGCCCGCGAGCTGCTCGACGCGCAGTACGCCGCCCTCGGCGTCCCCGACGACCACGGCGGCTTCGCCCAGTTCGTGGTCGACGGCGTGAGCGACGCCCAGTGGAAGGCCATCGGCCCGCTCCCGCGCCAGCACGGCATCCTCGCCGCGATGCTCCAGGAAGCGAAGATCGAACGCCTCGCCGACGTCCGCAAGGACCCACGCTTCGAGGGCTGGCCCTCCGCCCACCCGGACATGTCCGACTTCCTGGGCCTGCCCATCAGGGACGGCGACGAGGTCATCGGCGCGCTGTTCCTCGCAAACAAGCTGCGCCCCGTGGAGGGGAACCCCGCACGGGGCGCGAAGGCGGAAGGCACCTGCGGCTTCACCGAGGAGGACGAGGAACTGCTCGCCATCCTCGCCCAGCACGCCGCGATCGCCCTCACCAACGCCCGCCTGTACGAGCGCAGCCGCGAGCTGACCATCGCCGAGGAGCGCTCCCGCCTCGCCCACGAGCTGCACGACGCGGTCAGCCAGAAGCTCTTCTCGCTGCGGCTGACCGCACAGGCCGCCGCCGCCCTCGTCGACCGCGACCCCTCCCGCGCCAAGGGCGAGCTGCAACAGGTGGCCGCGCTGGCCGCCGAGGCCGCCGACGAACTGCGCGCCGCCGTCGTGGAGCTGCGCCCGGCGGCCCTGGACGAGGACGGGCTGGTCGCCACCCTGCGCACCCAGATCCAGGTCCTCGACCGGGCCCACACCGCGCGGGTGACCTTCGACACCTGTGGGGTGCGCGCCCTGCCCGCCGCCCAGGAGGAGGCCGTCCTGCGCGTCGCCCAGGAGGCCCTGCACAACGCCCTGCGGCACTCCGGGGCACGGCAGGTGGACGTGACCCTGGCCCGCCGCGACGGCGGGACGGTCCTGCGCGTCACGGACGACGGCAGCGGCTTCGACCCGAAGTCGATACGCCGTGCGGGACGCCACCTGGGCCTGGTGTCCATGCGGGACCGCGCGAGCGGGGTCGGCGGCGTGCTGACCGTCGAATCGGCGCCCGGAAAGGGCACCACGATCGAGATGGAGGTCCCCGGTGGCTGACGCAATCAAGGTGCTGCTCGTCGACGACCACCAGGTGGTCCGCCGCGGCCTGCGCACCTTCCTCGAGGTGCAGGACGACATCGAGGTCGTGGGTGAGGCGGCCGACGGCGCCGAAGGAGTCGCCCGCGCCGAGGAACTGCAGCCCGACGTCGTGCTGATGGACGTCAAGATGCCCGGCATGGACGGCGTCGACGCCCTGCGCAAGCTCCGCGAGCTGAACAACCCGGCGCGCGTGCTGATCGTCACCAGCTTCACCGAACAGCGCACGGTGGTCCCGGCCCTGCGCGCGGGCGCCGCCGGATACGTCTACAAGGACGTGGACCCCGACGCCCTGGCCGGCGCCATCCGCTCCGTCCACGCCGGGCACATCCTGCTCCAGCCCGAGGTCGCGGGCGCCCTGCTCTCCCAGGAGGAGGCCAACTCGGGCCAGGGCAGAGGCGGTTCGCTCACGGAACGGGAGCGCGAGGTGCTGGGCCTGATAGCGGACGGCCGCTCGAACCGCGAGATCGCACGCGCCCTCGTCCTGTCCGAGAAGACCGTGAAGACCCATGTCTCGAACATTCTGATGAAGCTCGACCTGGCGGACCGCACCCAGGCGGCGCTGTGGGCCGTCCGCCACGGCGTGACCGGCTGAAACACGCCGAGCTCCGGGACGCCACGGCAATACGGAGGGTTCCGCTCCGGACTGAGATTCATACCGTCGTGGGAATGTCCCCCGGATGGCGCATCCTCCGAGGATCTCCGCCGTTCTTCAGTGCGTGCTGCGGCGATTGCCGCGGCAACCGCTAGGGAGGGCTTGGAAAGTGAAGAACCTGAAGAAGGCAGCGGCTGTGACGATGGTGGCCGGCGGTCTGCTCGCCGCTGGAGCCGGAATGGCCTCCGCCACCACCGGCGGTGCGCACGCCGACGGGACGGCCGTGGGCTCGCCCGGCATCGTCTCGGGCAACGTGGTCCAGGCCCCGGTGCACATCCCGGTGAACGTCTCGGGCAACAGCGTGAACGTCGTCGGCGTGCTGAACCCCGCCTTCGGCAACCTGGCCGTCAACCACTGACGCAGGTCACACCGCATGCACTGATTCCGGCCTCCCGGGCATTCCCGGGGGGCCGGTCAGTTTTTTCACGGCGCCGGTCGGGGTTTGTCTTTCAGCTCGTCCGGCGTTTGAGGACGAGGCCGTTCAGGCCGACAAAGGGGGTCTGAGGGCAAAGCCCCCAGGTACGGCGCACAACCCCACAGCCGCAAAGAACCCAACGCTCACCGCACCCCCCGCTCCCGCTCCTCCACAACGGAGTTGTACGCGGCGACCTGCGCCCGCCGAGCCGTCCGCTCCACCGGCCGCAGAGCCTCGGCCCGCGCCCCCATCTCACCGGCGCTCACCGCACCCCCGTGCCCGTTGCCGTGAGCGAGGGAAATCAACAGCCCCACCCGCTGCGCCAGCTCCAGCACCCGCACCGCCCGCGGTGGATAACCCGGCGCCAGCACCTCACGCCCCCGCTCGGCCCGCGCCCGGTACGCATCGATCGCCGCCTCCGCCACCGGCCCCGACCCGGCGACGTCCAGCCGCGCCAGCACCTCCGTCGCGTCCCGCAACGCCTCCGCCAGCTCCCGCTCGGCCTCACCCAGCGAGGGCACATCGGCCGGCGGAGCCTCCCGCACCGGCAGACAGTGCCAGACGACCTCCACATGCACATCGCCGTCGGGCCCTGCCTCGTACACCTCCGGCACCAACCCGAACGCGGCGCCATGGCAGACCACCGCTTCCTCGGCGTCCATCGCCCGCGCATTGAACTCCGGCGGCCCGCTCAGCCCCAGCGGATGTCCCGGCGCGGGCAGCGCGACCCGCAGTCCCGTGACGCCGAGCGCCCTCAGCCGGCCCAGCGCCAGCGTGAGCCCGACGGGCGCCGACTCACCGGGCAGCCCCTCCATGCGATGCACGGCATCGTCCCCGACGATCGCCAGCACGGCGTCGTCCGGCGAGACAAGCCCGGCCAAAAGGGCGTTTCCCCAAGCGGCAAAGCGTCCTGAACGCGGTTCCGAGAGCATGCCCCCACCCTAAGGACCGGACCGATGGAATGGGCCGGGCGGCCGGTGGCGTAGATTTCATCGAGGGCTGCGCCCGAAAGCGCGCACGCGACAGCCGAGACGCCGAGACCGGTCACACTGCAAGGGGAGACAACGCGCTCATGAGCGATGTTCTGGAGCTTCAGGACGTATCCGTGGTCCGGGAGGGCCGGGCTCTGGTGGACCAGGTCTCCTGGTCGGTGAAGGAAGGCGAGCGCTGGGTCATCCTCGGCCCCAACGGCGCCGGCAAGACGACCCTCCTGAACGTCGCCTCCAGCTACCTCTTCCCCAGCACCGGCACCGCCTCCATCCTCGGCGAGACCCTCGGCAAGGTCGACGTCTTCGAGCTGCGCCCCCGCATCGGCATGGCCGGCATCGCCATGGCCGACAAGCTCCCCAAGCGCCAGACCGTCCTGCAGACCGTGCTCACCGCCGCCTACGGCATGACCGCCGGCTGGCACGAGGACTACGAGGACATCGACGAGCAGCGCGCCCGCGCCTTCCTCGACCGCCTCGGCATGACCGAGTACGTGGACCGCAGGTTCGGCACCCTCTCCGAGGGCGAGCGCAAGCGCACCCTCATCGCCCGCGCCCTGATGACCGACCCCGAGCTCCTGCTCCTCGACGAGCCCGCCGCCGGCCTCGACCTCGGCGGCCGCGAGGACCTGGTCCGCCGCCTCGGCCGCCTCGCCCGCGACCCGATCGCCCCCTCGATGATCATGGTCACCCACCACGTGGAGGAGATCGCCCCCGGTTTCACCCATGTCCTGATGATCCGTCAGGGCAAGGTCCTCGCCGCCGGCCCGCTGGAACTCGAGCTCACCTCCCGCAACCTCTCCCTCTGCTTCGGCCTCCCGCTCGTCGTCGAACAGGTCGGTGACCGCTGGACCGCTCAGGGCCTGCCGCTGTCCTGACTGTGTGAAGCCCGCGCGAAAACACGGGTAAGAAGCCCGTCCCAGCCACATCGCGCCCTGTCCGAGGCAGGACCCGCGGTCCTACCATGACCATGTGAACGACATCGACGCATGGGTGTGGTGGCTCGTCGGCGCGGCTGCGCTCGGAATCCCGCTCGTGGTGACCGCGATGCCGGAATTCGGCATGCTCGCAGTGGGCGCCGTCGCCGCGGCCGTCACGGCCGGAGTGGGCTTCGGTTCCGTGGCCCAGGTACTCGCCTTCGTCGTCGTCTCGGTCGCCCTCATCGCAGTCGTACGCCCCATCGCGGTCAGGCACAGCGCGCAACGCCCCCAACTCGCCACGGGAGTCGAGGCGTTGAAGGGCAAACAGGCCGTCGTGCTCGAGCGCGTCGACGGCTCCGGAGGCCGGATCAAGCTGGCCGGCGAGGTCTGGTCGGCGCGCTCGCTCGACGCCGGCAGCGCCTACGAAGTGGGGCAGGAAGTGGATGTCGTGGAGATCGAAGGGGCCACCGCGATCGTCATCTGACCTCGTAGGACTCAACTGAAGCGAACAGCCCACGAGTTGTGCGACGGTCTGTCAGACTCGACCAGCAAGATCTTCAACAACCATAAGATCTTCCGAAAGCGCCGAGGCGGAGAAGGGTACGGGGAACGACGATGGAACCGGTCATCATCGTCCTGATCATTCTGGTGGTGTTGGTCTTCATCGCCCTGATCAGGACCATCCAAGTCATCCCGCAGGCCAGCGCCGCCATCGTGGAGCGCTTCGGCCGCTACACGCGGACGCTGAACGCGGGCCTCAACATCGTCGTCCCGTTCATCGACACCATCCGCAACCGCATCGACCTGCGCGAACAGGTCGTACCGTTCCCGCCGCAGCCGGTGATCACCCAGGACAACCTGGTCGTCAACATCGACACGGTCATCTACTACCAGGTGACCGACGCCCGGGCCGCGACCTACGAAGTCGCCAGCTACATCCAGGCGATCGAGCAGCTGACCGTCACCACGCTCCGCAACATCATCGGTGGCATGGACCTCGAGCGGACCCTGACCTCCCGCGAGGAGATCAACGCTGCCCTGCGCGGAGTCCTCGACGAGGCCACCGGCAAGTGGGGCATCCGCGTCAACCGCGTCGAGCTCAAGGCCATCGAACCGCCCACCTCCATTCAGGACTCGATGGAGAAGCAGATGCGCGCCGACCGTGACAAGCGCGCCGCGATCCTCACCGCCGAAGGTACGCGCCAGGCCGCCATCCTCACCGCCGAAGGTGAGAAGCAGTCCCAGATCCTGCGCGCCGAAGGTGAGGCCAAGGCCGCCGCCCTGCGCGCCGAGGGCGAAGCCCAGGCGATCCGCACGGTCTTCGAGTCCATCCACGCCGGCGACCCCGACCAGAAGCTCCTCAGCTACCAGTACCTCCAGATGCTGCCGAAGATCGCCGAGGGCGACGCCAACAAGCTCTGGATCGTCCCCAGCGAAATCGGCGACGCCCTCAAGGGCCTCTCCGGCGCCATGGGCAACTTCGGCCCGTTCGGCGGCAACTCGGGCGGCGGAGGTACAGAGAAGGCCCCGGAACGCCGCGAGAAGCCGTCGATCGACTGACATGTCCTGTACGACACCGGGGCTCACCTCCGACGGAGGTGAGCCCCGAGTTCTGCGTACGACCTAGGCGGCGGGCTGGGCCAGCCAGTCCGGGAGCGCATCGAAGTCCTCACTGCCAAGCGTCAGCAGCATCGCGTCCTGAGGCGTCGGCTCGAACGGCTGCCGCAGCAACGGCATACCCGCCTGCTCCGGAGTCCGGTCCGCCTTACGGTGGTTGTCCTCCGCGCACGAGGCCACCGTGTTCAGCCACGAGTCCTGACCACCCTGTGCCCGAGGCACAACATGGTCCACGGTGGTCGCCCGGCGACCGCAGTAAGCGCACCGGTGCCGGTCCCTGACCAGCACCCCCCGCCTCGACCACGGTGCTTGTCTTCGGAACGGCACCCTCACATACCGGCACAACCGGATCACCCGGGGCACAGGTATGTCGACCGCGGCTCCACGCATGCGCAGCTCGGGGTGGGCCTGCTCGACAACGGCCTTGTCCTGCAGCACCAGAACGACGGCTCGATTCAACGTCACCGTCGACAGCGGCTCGAAGCTCGCATTCAGTACCAGCGTGTCCCGCATCCCAGCCCACCTCCCGTGCAGTCGGCCCACCCCCTGGCGGGCTTGGATCAACTCTGGCCGGGCACGCCGAGATGGACAACGCAATAAAAACTGCCCGCCCCTGATCAATTCCAAGACCAGAGGCGGGCAAACGTTCCATGAACGTCAGTCTTCGGCGGGCACCTCGTACTCACCGATCAGCTGGGCACGCGCGATCGCGTGGAACCGCAGATTGAAACCGATGACGGCGGGAGAGGCATCGGAGTCGGGACCCAACTTCTCCTGGTCCACGGCGTACACCGTGAACACATACCGGTGCGGCCCGTCCCCGGGCGGCGGAGCGGCCCCGCCGAAGTCCTTGCTCCCGTAGTCGTTGCGCACCTGCACGGCACCCTCGGGGAGCCCCTCGAACTTGCCGCTGCCCGCACCGGCCGGCAGTTCGGTCACCGAGGCCGGGATGTCGAAGACGGTCCAGTGCCAGAACCCGCTGCCCGTGGGGGCGTCGGGGTCGTAGCAGGTCACGGCGAAGCTCTTGGTCTCGGCAGGAAAGCCTTCCCACCGCAGCTGCGGCGAGGTGTTGCCGCCCGCGTAGACCTGAGCATCCTTGAGCGTGGCGCCCTCCTCGACGTCCTCACTCGTCACCGTGAACGACGGCACGGGCGGATGGAAGTCATGGGGGAGCGGCCGCCGCTTGAGCTCGGTCACCTCGGTACCTCCTGATCGATGACGGAATCAGCAGTTCCGAGCCTAGAACCAGTTGCGCTTGCTGCCGACCTCGGACAGCCACTGGTTGAGGTACGCCGCCCAGTCGGTCCCGTAAAAGTCCTGGAGACCCACCTGGAAGGACCGGAACGTGTCACTGCCCTCGCTGAACAGACCGGGCTTCTTGTCCATCTCCAGGATGACGTCCATGGCGTGCTCGTCGGCCACGAAGCTCAACTCGACCTGGTTCAGCCCACGGTACTGCGACGGCGGGAAGAACTCGATCTCCTGGTAGAACGGCAGCTTCTGCCGCGTGCCCCGGATGTGCCCGCGCTCCATGTCCGCGTTCTTGAAGCGGAAGCCCAGCTGGATGAACGCGTCCAGGATCGCCTTCTGCGCCGGCAGCGGGTGCACATTGATCGGGTCCAGGTCACCGGAGTCGATGGCCCGCGCGATCGCCAGCTCCGTGGTGACACCGATGTTCATCCCGCGCAGCGCCTGCCCGTCGATCATCGTGACCGGCGTCTCCCAGGGAATCTCGAGCCCGAACGGCACCGCGTGCACGGCCCCGGCCTGCAGCTCGAAGGCGCCACCGAGCTGCACCTTGGTGAACTCGATGTTCTGCTTGTACTCCTCGTCGCCGCTCTCGACCTCGACCTTGGCCTGCAGCCCGACCGACAGGCCCTCGATGTCCTGGTTCACGGACCCGCCCTGGATCCGCACCTCACCCTGGACGACGCCGCCCGGAACGACGTTGACCTCGGTCAGCACCGTCTCGACCGAAGCCCCGCCGGCCCCCAGGCTCGCGAGCAGCTTCTTGAACGCCATGTCTCTCCCTCTACGTGTGGACCCTTGATCCCTACAAACGCGATCCGGGTACGGCCGGTTCCGCCCCACACCCTGGCAAGGAGAGGGAACCTTGACCAGCCCTTGGTCTCCACCCGTCTGGACTAGGCTCGTACCCCATGATCGCGCCACCGGACCGTACGCCACTCCCCAGGGAGTTCTTCGACCGCCCCGTCCTGGAAGTCGCCCCCGACCTCCTGGGCCGCATCCTCGTGCGTACGACACCGGACGGTCCGATCGCCCTGCGCCTCACAGAGGTCGAGGCCTACGACGGCCCGAACGACCCCGGCTCCCACGCCTATCGCGGCCGCACGGCCCGAAACGGTGTGATGTTCGGTCCGCCCGGGCATGTATACGTCTACTTCACCTACGGCATGTGGTTCTGCATGAACCTGGTGTGCGGCCCCGAAGGGAAGGCGAGCGCGGTCCTGCTCCGGGCCGGCGAGGTCATCGAGGGTGCCGAGCTCGCCCGCAAACGTCGACTCTCGGCCCGAAATGACAAGGAACTGGCCAAAGGGCCTGCCCGCCTTGCCACGGCCCTGGACGTAGCCCGTGATCTTGACGGCACGGACGCCTGCGCCCCGGGGGACACCCCCTTGAGGATCCTGACGGGCGCCGCCGTCGCCCCCGACCAGGTACTCAGCGGTCCACGCACCGGCGTCGCAGGTGACGGGGGTGTCCACCCCTGGCGCTTCTGGATCGCCAACGACCCGACGGTGAGCCCCTATAGGGCCCACGTTCCGAGGCGCCGCTCAAGTTGACGCGTCCCTGGAAGCTGCGTAATGTAGCCCGAGCCGCTTGAACCGGGTACGGCAATCGCCAGCAGCCGGAAGCGGCCAAACCACTACCTACGATCGCCCCTCGGCGGGGTCGAATTCGGTGTGCCCGCATGCCTGAATTCGGACTCGCGGAACTCGATTATGAGTTCGCCGGGGGAATCGGTTAACGTAGTGAATGTCGAAAGGCCCCGCCGACAGGGAATCAGGCCCGAAAGGATCTGATAGAGTCGGAAACGCAAGACCGAAGGGAAACTGCCCGGAGGAAAGCCCGAGAGGGTGAGTACAAAGGAAGCGTCCGTTCCTTGAGAACTC
>NZ_JBEPBA010000028.1:16201-128432 GCF_040298885.1 Streptomyces sp. NPDC001137 | reverse complement strand
GAGACGACACCCGGGCCCTCAGCCTGCCCGCCCTCCACCACCGACAACAAAATGGGCCGCCGACTTCGTCGACGGCCCACCACGAAAGTTCGAGGCTAGGGAATTCTCTCCTAGGATAGGAGCCCTCCTGGGAGAAAAAATCCCATACCTCACCGAGGTATTCCTCGAATTTAGCCGGAGCGATATGGCTCACGTTCGGGGGCGGTGAGAATTCCGTCGGACGCCTTTCCTGTCCCAAGGCAATTAATTGGTCATGGGACAGGAATGGGATTCTTTCATTACGCTGTTCGACCTGGTCATACTGCTGACCGTGCTGCTGTTCGCCGTGTCGGGCTACCGGCGCGGGCTCGCGGCCTCCGTGGCAGGACTGATGCGTTCCCAGGCTGCGAGATGCAGCAGGTCGAGCGCGCGCTCGGGCCCCGACCGATAGTGGTGGGCGGCAGCGGTGAGCTTCGCCCCAGTCAGCTTGGTGAAACCGCCCAGCAGCCGTCGGTCAGGGGAGCGCGGTGGCGGTGTGGCCACCTGTAACGCGAAGAAGGTCCATTTTGCCCGCGTCGCTGCTTCCGGTCGCTGCCGTGTAGGCGACCATACGCAGGTCGGCACCGGGGACGACGAGGACGTCGCAGTCGAGGTGGATGTTGCCGATCTTCGGATGTTGGATCGTCTTGCGGTCAGTGGTGTGTTGGGCGGCGGTCGTCTGCGTGGCCCAGTAACGAGCGAAGGCGTCGGACACGACTCGCAGTTCCTGTACTAGACGATCGAGCTGGGCGTCGCCGGGATAACGGGACACCGCGTCCTTGAGGTCGGCGACGATCGACGCCTCGAAGACGTCTGGTCCGCGCTCGGATTGGACGGGAAGCATTGCGGCGTGTGCGACGCCGTCGCCGAAGAGCGCACGGGCGAGGTTCCGTTCGGCGGGCGGGATGACAGCTGCGTCGCCGAACACGGCGCTCCACATGGTGTTCCACCACACCAGGGACCAGTCCGCGCTGAACACGCCGACCGGGACGTCGCCCATACGCGCGGCGAGCCGTTGGACGCTCGCGGGTACATGGGTGTTGACAGTCCCGTCCTGCGGCGGCAGGAGCCCGGCGCTCCGGTAGAGCTGGTCACGCTCGGCGTTGGAGAGCTGAAGGGACCGGGCGAGGGCGCCGACGACCTGGGCCGAGGGGTTCTTCGCACGTCCCTGTTCCAAGCGCAGGACGTAGTCGACGGAAAGCCCGGCCAGTTGCGCGAGCTCCTCGCGGCGCAGTCCTGGGGCACGACGGCCGTCCGTCACGGGGAATCCGGCGTCGGCCGGAGCCAGGCGGTCTCGCCAGGCGTGCAGGAGGGCGCCGAAATCGGAGCGGGAGGAAGCCATGGGGTCATTCTCGCCGCGCGGCGGCGCATCAGCCTGGGTACTGCCGGTCCTAGTGACGGGGACGGCACTGGTTGGCGGTGGTGCAAACGGCGAGCGTGGAGATGTGTCCGAGCCGGGCGCATCGGCGAAGCAGTGAAGGAGCCTTGCATGAAGCACACCATTGTGATGACGGGCGCGAGCCGCGGGATCGGCCGCGTCGCCGCGAGACACATCCTGCGCCAGTCGCCGGAGGTGCGCCTCCTCGTCGTCGCCCGCGGATCCTCCGGCGCACAGCTCGCCGCGGAACTCGCTACGGGCGGGCACGCGGTCTCGTACGTCTCGGCGGACCTCGGCTCGCTGGACAGTGTCCGCTCGGTCGCCACCGAGATCCGTGACCGGCTCGATCGCGGCGTCCTCCCGCCGCTGCGCGGCTTCGTGGGCAACGCGGGCATGCAGTACACGAACGCGCTCACCGAGACACCCGACGGGTTCGAGGCCACCTTCACGGTCAACGTGCTCGCCCACCACCTGTTCATCCGCATGCTCCAGGACCGCTTCGCCCCTCCCTCCCGGATCGTGATCACCGCCAGCGACACCCACTTCGGCGACTTCAAGCACAACATGGGCATGGTCCCCGGCCCGGCCTGGAAGTCCCCAGACATCCTTGCCCGCACCGGCGCCTTCCCCAAGCCGGATACCGTGGCCGCCGGGCGCACGGCGTACTCGACGAGCAAGCTGGCCGCCATCTACCTCGTGCACGAGTACGCGCGCCGCCTGCCGGCCGGGATCGACGCTGTCGCCTACAACCCGGGCTTCGTCCCCGGTACCGACCTCGCCCGCAACGCCGACCCCGTCTCCCGGTTTGCGATGCGGCGCATCCTGCCGGTGATGACCCTCACCCCTTTCGCCACCAGCCGCAACGCCGCGGGTCGCTATCTCGCTGACGTCGTCCTCGGCACGTTCCAGGCGCCGACCGGCTCCTACGTCGACCGTGGCGGTGTGGACCGCTCGTCGGAGGAGTCCTACGACCCACGGCGCGAAGGTGAACTCTGGGATGCCGCGGAACGGTTCACCGCGGCGTGAGCAGCCAGGACGGATGCGCTCTTAGGTGACCTAGTGAGCGGGTGTCCCCGATAGATTGAACAGTGCTCGAACAGCCCGACTGGCGGCAGTGAATGCGAACCTGATGATCAAGATTGTCGAAGCCTTTCATCATGAACAGGGGTCGAGTTCGCGTGTCATCCTCTCTGATCGGTGTCCTGCGGTGCCACTGCGCAGACATCGACTCCGCCTGCCCGGATCCGGAAGTGCCGCACTTGCCTGCCTGGCGGACGTGCTGGGCCGGCACCCGAGCCCCGACGGGTCCGAGGCCGCCGCTTACCGCCTGGACCCCTGCTCGCGCTGTGCCTGGTCGCCGTCCTCGGCGGAGCCGTGTCCCTGGCCGCCATCGCCCGCTTCGCCGCTGATGCCGACCGCGACCTGTGTGAACGGCTGGAGCTGACTGCCGGCACGCCGAATGCCTCCACGCTGGGACGGCTCTCGGCCAGCCTGAACGGCGACACAGTGGGCGACGCCGTGGGCTCCTGGCTCGCCCGGTGCACGGCCGACGCGGTCGACGAACCGGGCGATATGCAGATCGGCCTGGCCCTGGCTGCCGACCGACTGCGTGACCTCGCCGACCACTGGGCGGGCCGGCAGGCCCCTTGAGCCGCGGCCCGTGAGCGCGTAGCGGTCAGGCCCGTCCCCGCAGGCAAATCCTGTGGGGACGGGCCCGGTCCTACACAGTCTGGAGCGAGGGGGCCGTGTCGCCGGAGGACAACTCGTAGGCGGCGAGCAGGCGTTCTGTGTCGGCCATCTGCCTCAGCCAGCCGTCGCGGACCACGTCGATGCCCGTCTCGGGCTCCTGAAGAGACGCCAGGTACCGGGCGAGTGGGGCGCCCGACGGACCAGCCTTCTCGTGCAACTCGATCATCTTGGCAGCGAGTTTGGCCTGCATGCCGTAGATCGGGATCTGAGGACCGCGCGGGGCGATGAGGCCGATGAAGTACAGCTTCTCGACCGTCTCGGTGACGATGCCGCCCGCGTAGCGGACCGGTGCACCGGCGGTCCACGGGAAGAGGGAGTCCTCGAGGAAGGGGAGGCGGACGTTGAAGCCGGTGGCCCACAGGACGGTGTCGTAGTCGCGGGACGTGCCGTCGGTGAAGTGGACGGTGGTGCCGTCGAAGCGCTCGATGCCGGGGCGGACGGTGATGCGGCCGTGGTGGATCCAGTACAGGAGAAGGTCGTTGACGACCGCGCGGCCCTCGGCGAGGGTGGCGCCCTCCGGCTGCGGCAGGCCCGGGTAGGCGTGCCAGTCACCGATCGACAGACGGGCCATGAGCCGGTTGATCAGATCCTGCTCGGCGGGGGAGAACTCGGCCAGGAACGGCACCTGTTGACGCGGCACCCCGAAGTAGGTCTTCGGCTGGAACCACGATCCGTGCCGGACGACGATGTCGGCGTCGATGCGGTGCTGGGCGGCGTCCACGGCGAGATCGCAGCCGGAGTTGCCCGCGCCGACGACGAGGACGCGGTCGCCCGCCAGGTCGGAGACGTTGCGGTACGACCCCGAGTGGATCGTCTTCCCGGTGAACTCACCCGGAATCTCAGGGATCTTGGGGTCCCAGAGGTGGCCGTTGGCGACCAGGACACCGTCGTAGACCTCGTCGTGGCCGGACGACGTCCTCACACGCCAACCGTGCGAACCGGGGCGCGCGTCGGCGGGGCCCTCGACCGGCTCGACGCTCGTCACCGCCGTACCGAAGCGGATCACGTCGTAGAGGCCGTGCTCGCGGGCGTACGACTCGATGTAGGCGCGGACCTGGTCGCGGCGCGGGAAGTGCGGGTAGTGGTCCGGCATCGGGAAGTCCTCGAACGTCGTCATGTCGCGCGAGGTGATGAGGTGGAGGGCGTCGTAGTCGGTGTGCCAGTGGCCGCCGACCCGGTCGGTCTTCTCGAAGCAGTCGACGTCGTGCCCGAGGGCGCGGAGCCGCTGGAGGGCGGAGACGCCTGCGGCGCCGGCGCCGATGACGCAGTAGCGGGGCATGGGGATTCCCTTCGTGGGCGGGATCCGTGCGGGGCGCGAGGGAAAGGGCGGGGGGATGACCGAAGTATCGGCAGCGGGCCCGCTCCAGGTGAAGCCGTGTTTTCCGGCAACACCCATAGCCGTTCCCTATGGCTGGGCGGGGCTTCCCAGGCGGGCCAGATGCTTCGCGGCCAGCTCCATCAGCACTCGTGTCGCGGGGGACAGGTGGGCTTCCCGTCGGGTGATGAACGCGAACGTCTCGTGCAGTGGCGGGTCCAGGGAGACCGCGTGCAGACGGTTCATGTAGCCGAGCCGGCGGGCCAGGGGCAGGGAGCTGACGGTGTCGCCGACCCCGCGGGCGGCGAGCTCGACGGCCAGGGCGGGGGACTCGACCTCGACCACCGGGGTCAGGGAGAAGCCCTCCTTCTGCACGCGCTCCAGCAGTCGGCGCCGGGTGGGGTCGGCGTTGCCCCAGCGGGCCTCGGGGAGGATGAGCGGGGCATCGGCCAGCCGCTCGGCGGTGGGCGGCTCGGCGGTGCGTGACGGGTCGGCGCTGAGGTAGACGGCCTCGCACGTCCAAACGGCACTGCTCACGTCCAGGCCGCGGTCGTCCACGGGGAGCGAGACGAGCCCCGCCTCCAGCGTGCCCTCCCGGACGGCGTCGGCGACCTCTGTGGAGTTGAGCCCGACGACACGGACCCGCACCTGCGGGTGGCGGGCGCGGAAGTCGGCGATCAGATCGCCCAGCATCAGGTGCTGTGCGCTGCTGAACGTGCCCAGGGAGACGGTGCCTCCGGTCAGCGTCCGCACTCCGCGCACCGACTCCTCCGCCTCCTTCGCGGCGGCCAGCGCGTGTTGGGCGCGGGGGAGCAGCAGCTGGCCGGCCTCGGTGAGCACCAGCTTGCGGTTGGTGCGGATGAACAGCGGGACGCCGAGCGAGTGCTCCAGGCGCCGGATCTGCTCGGACAGGCTCGGCTGGGCGATGTAGAGGGCCTCGGCGGCCGCGGAGAAGGAGCCGTGCTCGACGGCGGCGAGGAAGTAGGTCAGCTGCTGCAGGGTCACGGTGTCCGCCGGGTCGTCACGCCGTGCCAAGGGCACCGGCCAAAGGTTCTGCCTTGAGGAACCCCGAAACTTCGAGGGTTCACCAATCGCTCAGGGGCTCCCCATACTCACCGCAAGCGCTGAGGCGGTCAACGGTCGTACGCACACCGCCGTCGTCGGACCCGGACCTCCCCGCACCCTCACGCTCAGGCTCCTCCCACCATCCCCAGGTCTTTTCGGAGGTTTCCCGTGCCGCAATCCCCTGAGCAGTCCCCATCAGCGGTTCCGGACGAGGGCGCGGACGGCAGGCTGCGCCGCACCATGTCGCTCCAGCAGGTGCTCTTCCTCGGCGTCGGTGGCCAGATCGGCTCCGGCTGGCTGTTCGCCATGCTCTACGCGGCCGGTGCCGCCGGCCCCGCGGCGATCATCTCCTGGCTCATCGGCGGCGCCCTGATCATGCTGATCGCGCTGGCGTGGATGGAGGTCGGCGCCGCACTGCCCCGCAGCGGTGCCATCGTCCGCTACCCGTACCTCACCCACGGCGGTCTGACCGGCTGGCTGATGGGCTTCTCGTACTGGATCGCCAACATCTCACTGCCCGCGATCGAGGCCCTCGCCGTCATCACCTACCTCGGCGACGCCTTCCCCGGCCTGGACATGCTGGAGGTCAAGGAGGGCGTCTCGGTGCTGACCTGGCCGGTCGGCATCTTCACCGCCATCGGCCTGATGATCCTCTTCTACCTCATCAACGCGTTCGGCGTACGACTGCTCAGCGAGGCCAACCGCTGGGTCACCTGGTGGAAGATCATCATCCCGTCGGCCACCTTCGTCCTGCTGCTCTTCGTCTTCAACTCCTCCAACTACACCGCCCACGGCTTCTTTCCCGGAGGCGGCGGCTCGGTCTTCGAGACGGTCGCGGTCTCCGGCATCGCCTTCGCGCTGATGGGCTTCCGCGGGGTCATCGACTTCAGCGGCGAGGTGGTCAACCCTCGCCGGACGATCCCGCTGGGCACCGTGGGCTGCGTCCTGATCCCGCTCGCCGTCTACCTCGCCCTCCAGATCGCCTTCGTCGGCGCGGTCAACTGGGGTGACGCGGGGATCTCCGTCGGCGACTGGTCGGCCCTGGGCGGCAGTTCATGGTCGGACGGCCCGCTGCTGCACGCCCTGCGCGCCTCCTCCATGGCGGCCCTCGGCGCCTTCGCGACCGTCCTGCTCATCGACGCCGTCGTCTCCCCGGGCGCGGCCGGCTACATCTACCTCGGCACCGCGGCCCGCGTCGGCTTCGGCCTGAGCGTCCACGGATACCTGCCCATGGCCTTCCAGAAGACCAACAAGCATGGCATCCCCTGGTTCTCCACCGTGGTGACCTTCGTCGTCGGCTGCGTGTTCTTCCTGCCCGCGCCGAGCTGGTACCGGCTGGTCGGCTTCATCAGCGCGGCGATGGTGCTCAGCGCCCTGATGGCCGCGGTCTGTCTGCCGGTGATGCGCCGTCACGCGCCGTCCCTGCCACGGCCGTTCGTGCTGCGCCAGCCTCGGATCTGGGCGCCGGCGGGCTTCCTCGCCGCCGCCGGGATCATGTACTGGGCGGGCTATGTCACCCTGGTCAACCTCACGGTCGTGGTCTTCGCCGGGCTCGCGGTGTACGGCGCCCACTACGCCCCGTACCGCGGCTGGATCTCCCGACGCACCGGCCTCGCGGTGAGCGCGGTCTACCTCGCCCTGTGGATCTACGTCACCGACCGGGGCGGCTGGTTCCTCGCCCCCGGCACCGAACCGGCCGACGGCAGCTGGTCGTTCGCCGTCTACTGCGCCGCGAGCACGGCCGTCGTCGTCGCGTACGTCGCCACCGTCTGGTGGCTGGCCGATGTCGAGGGCAGACAGCACACCCGCAGCGGCTTCTGGCTGGTCTTCCTGCTGCTGGCCACGCTTCCGGTGTCGTACGTCGGTGAGTTCGGGCCCGTGAAGGACCTCGCGTTCCCCGTCGGCACGCTGATCGAACTCGGGGTCGCCCTCGTCGCCTACTACTGGGGCGTCGCCTCGGGATTCGCCACCGACGAACTGCACGAGCAGGTCGCGGTGGAGATCCGGCGAGAGGCCTCGGCGGCGGTTCCGGCGCCCGTGGTGGCCGCGGCCGAGTGAGCCGTGGGGCCGAGCCGTGATCCACGGCCCGGCCCACCGCGGAGATCTCACGAACACCCCTATGTAGAGATCTCACGAATACCCTTACAAGGAGGCCCAGTTGAGCATGCCGCCCGCACCGGTGACCGGTCCGCGCCTGTCCGGCAGGACCGCCCTGATCACCGGCGCCGCCCGCGGCCAGGGCGCCTCGCACGCCGAACGGCTCGCCTCCGAAGGCGCCAGAGTCCTCGCCTGCGACGTCCTGGACGACGAGGGCAAGGCCACGGCGGCCCGGCTCCAGGAGGCGGGGCTGGACGTCGTATACCTGCATCTCGACGTGACGTCACCGGCCGACTGGTCGCACGCGGTCGAGTACGCCCGGTCGGCCACCGGACGCCTGGACGTCCTGGTCAACAACGCCGGCATCATCCATGTGAACCCCCTCCTCGACGAACGCCCCGAGGACTGGAACGCCACCCTCGCGGTCAACACCACGGGCCCGCTGCTCGGCCTCCAGGCCGCCGTGCCCCTGATGCGCGCGGGCGGCGGCGGCTCGGTGATCAACGTCGCCTCGATCTTCGGCGTGGTCGGCGCCGCCGGTTACGCCGCCTACTGCGCCAGCAAGGGCGCCCTGATCGCGCTCACGAAGACCGCCGCCCTGGAACTGGCCGCCGACGGCGTCCGCGTCAACGCCCTGTGCCCCGGCGGGGTCAGCACCCCCATGAACGAACACGAGAAGGAAGGCGGCGTGATCCCGCAGACCCCGCTGGGCCGCCGCGCCCACGTCCGGGAGATCTCCGGCGCCGTGGCCTTCCTCGCGTCCGACGACTCCAGCTTCACCACCGGAACGGAGATGATCATCGATGGCGGTTTCCTCGCACACTGAGCCTGTCGGCAGCACGGCCCTGGTGACGGGCGCGGCGAGCGGCATGGGAAGGGCCGTCGCCGAACGCTTCCTCACCGAGGGATGGACGGTCCTCGCCCTGGACCGGGACGCGGAGGCCCTCGACAAGGCGGCGGCCGAACTGGGCCTGGCCTACCGCCCGGTGCCGGTGGACATCACCGACCGCACGGCGGTCGCGGAGGCGCTGGGGGAGCCTGTCGGTCTCCGCGCCGTCGTCAACGCCGCCGGCATCTACCCGCCCAGCCTCCTCGCCGACTACGACGAGCCGGCCTACCGCCGCATCTTCGACGTGAACGTCCTCGGCACCCTCAACGTCACCGCGGAGGCCGTTCCCGCCCTGCGCGCCACAGGAGGCGGTACGGTCGTCAACTTCGCCTCCATCGACGCCTTCGCCGTCTCCCCGGGCCAGCTGCTCTACAGCGCGTCGAAGGCGGCCGTGGTCTGTCTGACCCGTTCCCTGGCCCACGAACTCGGTACTGACGGCATCGCGGTCAACGCGATCGCCCCCGGCTGGGTGGACACCCCGGGCACCCGCGCGGGCGGCCGCATGGAAGAGGCGGTGGCCGCCGTCCCGTTGGGCCGCGCCGCCCAGCCCGAGGAGATCGCCGACTGGGTGTGGAAACTGTGCCACGGCAGCTATCTGACCGGCGAGACCCTGGTGGTCAGCGGGGGGCTCACGGTCCGCTGACGTATAGGCGTCGCGGCCGCCGGGCCGGGTCCCCGCTCACATGGCCCGGCGCCGGCGCCCGTGTTTGCGGGGCCTTGCGGACGGTGCCTGCGAGCCCCTGGTTCCAGCCGCGTCTCATGCCGTGCTCGGATCGCCCGCCCTTGCGGGCGAGGTGCTCCCTCAGGAGGCAGCGGCTGCCGGGGCCGTATCGCCGGCGGCCGCGGGGAACAGGCGCTGGACGGCGGCGACGATGGCCGCGCGGCGGCCCGCCAGGAAGGTGTCGCGTTCTTCGTCGGCGGGAGCGAGACTGGCCTGGCTGACCCATGACAGGGCCAGCTGACTGACGAACACCAGGACGTCCTCGGGTTCCCACGCGGGATCGAGGTGGCCCGCGTCCTGTGCCTTGCGCAGCTGCTCGATCTTGTGGCGCAGCGATTCCTGGAACGGGTCGTCGGCGGCGGGTTCCCCGGCCGGCAGTTCCAGTTGGCCCCACATCATCAGCCGGTGGCGCTCGGGATGGCGGGCCGCGTGGTCGTGCAGGCGGCCGGCGTAGCCCGGAAGGTCGGCGGCGTCCATCGGGACCGCTTCGGCCATGGCCGCGAGTTCCCGGCCGGCGACGAACCGGTAGAGCGCCTCCTTGCCGCGGAAGTGCGCGTACACGCGCTCCTTGCTGGTGCGCGCCGTTTTGGCGATCCGCTCGACCCGTGCTCCCGCGATGCCGTAGCGGGCGAACTCGGTGGTTGCCGCGGCGATGATGCGGTCGCTCGTCGTGTCGGTGCTGCTGGTGCGGGGGGCCATGCGCCCCAGCATACCAAACCGTTCGGTTTGACCGGAGTGGAGCGCATGCCTACGCTCGAACCGAACCGTTTGGTATGAATCCATGGGAAGTGACTCATGCAGCAGCGCAGTCTGGGCCGCCAGGGCCTGACCGTCTCCGAGATCGGCTACGGCGCGATGGGCACCGCCGTCGGCTACGGCCCCTCGGACGACACCGTGTCGATCACCGCGATCCGCCGCGCCCATGAACTCGGCGTGACCCATTTCGACACCGCGGCCGGGTACGGCTGGGGCGAGGGCGAGAAGCTGCTCGGTCACGCCCTAGCGCCCGTCCGCGACGAGGTGACGATCGCGACCAAGTTCGGCATCGACCCGGGCTTCGTCCCGGACTCGCGGCCGCAGCGCATCCGGGAGTCGGTCGAGGACAGTCTGCGTAATCTCGGCGTCGACGTCATCGACGTGCTCTACCAGCACGGCCCCGATCCAGACGTCCCGGTCGAGGACGTGGTGGGCACGATGAAGGAACTCGTCGAGGCGGGCAAGGTCCGGTACCTCGGCCTGTCCAACACCGACGCCGACGCCGTCCGCCGCGCCCACGCGGTGCACCCGATCTCGGTGCTCCAGGAGGAGTACTCGGTCTTCGCCCACCACTCCGAGCAGTTCTTCCCGGTCCTGGAGGAGCTCGGCATCGGACTCGTCGCCTACTCCCCGCTGGCCCACGGCTTCCTCAGCGGCGCCGTCACCCCTCGTGAGAAGTACGCCGCCGACGACTTCCGCCGGACCGCCCCCTGGTGGGACCCGGAGAACTTCGACCGGAACCTCTCAAAGGCCGACGAACTGACCAAGCTCGCGGAGAGCAAGGGCGTCAGCCTCTCCCAGCTGGCCCTGGCCTGGCTGCTGGCGAAGAAGGACTACATCGTCCCGATCCCCGGCTCCCGCAACGCCGACCGCGTCGTGCAGAACATCGCCGCCGCGGACCTGGAGCTGACCGCCGACGACCTCGCCCGCGTCGACGAGATCGCCCCCGACGGCGCCATCGGCCGACGGGGCATCTGAGATCCGCACCGCCGCCGTCCGCATCGGAAAAAGATGCGACCGCGGGGAGAGGCGGTGATGCTGCTGCGAGGGACGGTGCACGCACACAGCCGAGCACAACCGCTCGGTACACACACGAGGAGAATCCCCGTGACCGACAGCACGAAGATCGCCATCGTCACCGGAGCCAGCCGCGGCATCGGCCGCTCCATCGCACTGGCCCTGGCCCGGGAGGGCCTGGACGTGGTGATCACCTACCGCTCCAACGAGCAGGAGGCCGCCGGGGTCGTCAAGGAGGTCCAGGACCTCGGTCGCACGGCCGTCGCCCTCCGGCAGGACGTCGCCGACTTCGGCTCCCTCGACGCCTCCGTCGCGGAGATCCGCGCGACCCTGCAGGACACCTGGGACCGTGAGACGTTCGACTGCCTCGTGAACAACGCCGGCATCGGTATCACCAAGCCGTTGGCCGCTCTCGCCGAGGACGACTTCGACGCCATGATGAACGTCCACGTCAAGGGCGCGGTGTTTCTCACCCAGAAGCTCCTGCCGCTGATGAACGACGGTGGCGCCATCGTCAACATCTCCTCCGGCCTCACCCGCGTCACCGCGCCCGCCGCCGGCGGCTACGCCATGATGAAGGGCGCCATCGAGGTCTACACCCGCCACCTGGCCGCCGAGCTCGGACCCCGGGGCATCACCGTAAACGCGGTGGCCCCCGGCCCCACCGCCACCGACTTCGGCGGCGGCCTCATGAAGGACGAGAACGTCAGCGCCGGCATCGGACAGTTGAGCGCCTTCGGAGAGATCGGCAACCCCGACAACGTCGGCACCACGGTCGCCGCCGTCCTGTCCGGCCGCATGCACCGGGTCACGGCACAGCGCATCGAGGTCGGTGGCTTCCAGATCTGATGACCCTGGGGCCGCGGGCGTCTCAAGGCAGAGGGCGAGTGCGCTCGCGCACGGCACCGGCGGCGGGAAGACGTCCGGTTCGCCGATGTCGGCCGTGGCCAGGGCTCGGCAGGACGCTCCGGCGCCGGGGTCGGCACCACCGTGCCTGACAGTCCCTCCGCGGAGGCCAGTCCCCGCGCGCGCCTCAGCCAGGGATCGCCGATCCCTGGCTGTCGTCACCGCCCGCTCGGATGATGGGCGTATGGAGCATTTCGATCAGGCGGCCATGGCGGATTTCCTACGGCGCCGCCGCGAGGCACTTCAGCCCCATGACGTAGGCCTTCCCAAGGGCACGCGGCGCCGGGCTACCGGCCTGCGCCGCGAGGAGGTCGCGGTGCTCGCCGGGATGTCGACGGACTATCTCGCCCGCCTCGAACAGCAGCGCGGGCCGCGCCCGTCCGAGCAACTCCTCGCCGCGCTGGCCCGCGCCCTGCGGCTCAGTCTCGACGAGCGCGACCACCTCTTCCGCCTCGCCGGGCACGGCGTGCCGGCACGGGTGCGCCGTGAGGAGCACGTCAGCCCCGGGCTGATGCGGGTACTGGACCGACTGGAGGACACCCCGGCACAGGTCATATCCGACCTCGCGGAAACCCTCGTACAGAACCGTCTCGCCACCGCGCTGCTGGGCGACGAGACCCAGTACACGGGCATGGCCCGCAGCGGCTTCTACCGGTGGTTCACCGACCCACGCGCACGCGGCCGTTACGCGCGGGCCGACCACGCGCTCCAGAGCCGTAGCCATGTCGCGGGGTTGCGCGCGGCGCTGTCGCACGGCGGTGACGACCCGCGCCTCGTGGCCATGGTCGACGACCTGTGCCGACGCAGCGCGGAGTTCAGGGAGCTGTGGGACCTGCACGAGGTCGCCGTGCAGGTCGGACAGCGCAAGACGTTGCTGCACCCCGAGGTCGGCGCTCTCCGCCTGGACTGCCAGGTGCTGTTCACCGAGAACCAGGCCCAGGCCCTGCTGGTCTTCACGGCGACCCCGGGCTCGGAGGACCACGACAAGCTCCAGCTCCTCAACGTGCTCGCGCACGGGCGTATCAGCGCCTGAGCGTGCCCGGCAAGACCTCAGACAGGGATCGTCGATGGGCGGACAAACGGTCCCTCCCTCCGCTGCCGGGTCCTTGCCATGCTGAGCGTCCACCGGGCTGTACGGGTCGGAACGCGGCGGCCCATGTCTGACGCCCGGTGCCCATGGACCCTTCCCCTACGAGGCACCCAGGAGCGCTCATGCAGGAATCCACAGGACAACACAGGCAGGCCGGCTCCCGGTTCTCCCGTCGCGGCTTCCTCGGCGGCACCGCCGCCGTGGGGGCCGTGGGTGTCGGGGCCGTGGGAGTGGCCCAGGGCTCGACCCCCGGCGACTCCGCGCCGGAGGGCACCCTGACCGTGCGCCTGAAGGTGAACGGCAGCGGGCAGACCCTGCACCTGGACCCCCGCGCCACACTCCTGGACACCCTGCGCGAGCGGCTGGAGCTGACCGGCGCCAAGAAGGGCTGTGACCGCGGCCAGTGCGGGGCGTGCACGGTCCACATCGACGGCCGCAGGGTGCTGTCCTGTCTCACGCTGGCGGCGTCCGCAGACGGGAGCGAGGTCACCACCATCGAGGGCCTGGAGCCCGCCGCCGACCGGCTGCACCCCATGCAGCAGGCGTTCGTCGACCGCGACGGATTCCAGTGCGGCTTCTGCACGTCGGGGCAGATCATGTCGGCCGTGGCGCTGGTCGAGGAGGGGCGCGCGCACACCGACGACGAGATCCGGGAGCACATGTCCGGCAACATCTGCCGGTGCAGCGCCTACCCGAACATCGTGCGGGCCGTGCAGGACGGCAAGAAGGCGATGAGCTGATGCGCACCTTCGGATTCACCGCACCCACCAGCGTGCGCTCCGCACTGGACCGGTCGAACGACTCCAGCGCCTACCTCGCAGGCGGCACCACCCTGGTCGACCTGATGAAGCTCGGCGTGCTGACCCCGCGCAGCGTGGTCGACATCAACCGCCTTCCGCTGCACGGCATTTCCCGCGACGAGCGCGGGCTGCGCATCGGCGCGCTGGAGCGCATGGGCGACGTGGCCGCGCACCCCCTGGTCCGCACCCACTACCCCGTCATCAGCCAGGCGCTCGACCTCAGCGCCTCCCCCCAGCTGCGCAACATGGCGAGCATCGGCGGCAATCTCCTGCAACGCACCCGCTGCGGCTACTTCCGCGACGTGACCACTCCCTGCAACAAGCGCGAACCGGGCAGCGGCTGCTCCGCCCTCCACGGAGAGAACCGCATCCACGCGATCCTCGGCACCAGCGACTCCTGCGTCGCCACACACCCCAGCGACCTGGCCGTAGCCCTGATGGCCCTCGACGCGGTCCTGAGTCTGCGCGGCCCCGACGGCGAACGCACCGTCCCCCTGCGGGAGTTCTACCGGCTGCCCGGCGCCACCCCGCACATCGAGAACGCGCTCAAGCCCGCCGAGCTGATCACCGGGGTCACCGTGCCCCCGCTGGAGTGGGCGCGGCGCTCGTCGTACCTGAAGATCCGTGACCGGCAGTCGTACGAGTTCGCCCTCGCCTCGGCCGCCGTGGCCCTGCGCCTGGACGGGGACACCGTCGTCGAGGCCCGTGTCGCGGTCGGCGGTGTCGGCACCCGCCCTTGGCGGCTGCCGGCGGTGGAACGCGCCTTGGCCGGGCGCCCCCGCACGGCCGCCACTTTCGAGGAAGCGGCGGCGCTCGCCGACGACGGCGCCCGCCCGCTGACCCACAACGCCTACAAGATCACCCTGGTGCGCCGGACCGTGCAGCGCGCCCTGACCGAGCTCGGAGGTGCCCAATGACGCTGTCTCCCGTGGGCCGCGACCTCGACCGCGTCGACGCCCGGCCCAAGGTCACCGGACGGGCCAGGTACGCCGCCGACTACCAGGCACAGGGCAAGGCGTACGGCTTTCTCGTGCAGGCAACGATCGGCAAGGGCACCGTGCGTGCCATGGACACCGCCGCGGCGGCCAAGGCGCCCGGTGTCGTCGCCGTCTACACGCCGTTCAACCCGCTCAAGCTCTACGCGCCGGCCGGCGGCCCCATCGTCGAGAACTACGCCCCGCTCCAGGACACCAGAGTCCGTTACCGCGGCCAGATCATCGGCCTGGTGGTCGCCGAGACCTTCGAGCAGGCCCGTTACGCCGCCGGTCTCGTCACCGCCACCTACGACGCGCAGGAGCCGCGGACCTCCCTACCGGCCGGATCACCGGGCACCACGGCGCCGGGCGGGGAGCCCGGGGGAGCGGCCAGGTCGACCGTGCTGGCCTCCGGCGTCGACTCCATCGAGGACGCCCTGCGCTCCTCCGACGTCACCGTGACCACGACCGTGACCCAGCCCGCGCAGAGCCATGCCGCGATGGAGCCGCACGCCGCCCTCGCCATCTGGCACGAAGGGCACCTGACCATCCACACCGGCACCCAGGCCCCGGCGATCCACGCCCAGAGCATCGCCGCCCGCATCGGGGTCGAGCCCGACCGGGTACGGGTCGTCAACCCCTACGTCGGCGGCGGGTTCGGCAGCAAGGCGCCCACCTGGAGCGAGCCGGTCCTCGCGGCCGCCGCGGCCCGGGACCTCGAGCGGCCCGTGAAGCTGGTCCTCACCCGCGAGCAGGTGTTCGTCCTCACCGGCCACCGCTCGGCCGTCACCCAGCGGGTGCGGCTCGGCGCCTCGGCCGACGGCACGCTGAAGGTGGTCGCGCACGAGTCGGACGCGGAGGACCCCGCCGTCAGCGCATGGCCCATGCTCCCCGCCCAGGGCACCTCGACCCTGCTGTACAAGACGGAGAACCTCGCCGTCGACCAGCGGCTCGTCGAACTCGACGTTCCGCCGGTCTGCGCGATGCGCGGCCCCGGCGAGTCACCCGGCGCCTTCGCCGTGGAGACGGCGATGGACGAACTGGCCGACAAACTCGGCATGGACCCGCTGGAACTGCGGCGCAAGAACTACGCCGTCACCGTCCCCGGCACCCAACTGCGCTGGTCCGGCAAGCACTTGGACGAGTGTTACGGCGTCGGGGCCGAGCGGTTCGGCTGGTCGCGCCGCAGCCCCCGGCCGCGCTCGCGCCGCGAGGGCGACTGGCTGATCGGCATGGGCATGGCCACCGCCATCTACGGGGGCGGCCGTATCCCGGCCCAGGCCCGGGTCGGTTTCGAGGCCGACGGCACCGCCACCGTGGGCACCGCCACCGCCGACCTCGGCACCGGGGCGCGCACGGTCATCGCCGTCACCGCCGCGGACGCCCTGGGCATCCCGCTGCAGCGGGTCACGGCGGACCTGGGCGACTCCGCGCTGCCCCAGGGCGCGATGGCCGCAGGCTCCTTGGCGACCGCCAGCTCCGTCCCCGCCGTACAGGCGGCGGCCCGCGCGGCCGTCACCGCCCTGATCGACCAGGCGGTGGGGAACGAGCGCTCGCCCTTCCACGGCCTGGACAAGGACGACGTCACCTACAGCGACGGACGGATCAGCGGCGGCGGACGCTCCGTCACCTTCCGGCGCCTGCTCCAGACCATCGACCTGCCCCGGGTCCAGGCCACAGCGGGCTCGTCCGCGCCCCCGCCGCCCGACCAGTACGCCCTGAACAGCTTCGGCGCGCACTTCTGCGAGGTGAAGGTGCACCGCCTCACCGGCGAACCCCGCGTCACCCGGTTCACGACCGTCATCGACGCCGGCCGCATCATGAGCGCGCGGACCACCCGCAGCCAGATCTCCGGCGCGGTCATCTTCGGCATCGGACACGCCCTGCTGGAGGCCAACCCCATGGAGGAGTCCGGGCGTTTCGCCGCAGGGAACCTCGCCGACTACCTGGTGCCTGTCAACGCCGACATCCCCGACCTGGACGTCCACTACCTCGACCGGCCCGACCCGGTCGTCAGCGAGCTCGGCGCGCGCGGTCTGGGCGAACTCCCCTCGGTCGGCGTGGCCGCGGCCATCGGCAACGCCGTCCACAACGCCACCGGCATCCGCGTCCGCGACCTGCCCATCACCCTCGACAAACTCCTGGGCTGACCCCTCAACACGCCTGTCAGGAACGACACTCATGCTCGAACTGGGCAAGGAACTACTGAAGCGCCTCGACGGGGATGAGGATGGGGCCGAGGGCGCGCCCCTCGCCGTGGCCACCGTCACGGCCGTACGCGGCAGCGCACCGCGCCCACCCGGCGCCACGCTCGCCGTCGACCAGGACGGCACCGCCCTCGGCAGCATTTCGGGCGGCTGCGTCGAAGGCAGCGTCCACGCACTGTGCACCGAACTGCTGGGCGAGGACGCCGGGTTCGGCGCGGCGGTGCACAGCTTCGGCTACAGCGACGACGACGCGTTCGCGGTCGGCCTCACCTGCGGAGGCGAACTCGACGTCCTCGTCCAGCGCATCGACGCCGCGCAACGCCCGCAACTGCGCGCCGCGTTGGCGGACGCGGCCGACGGCCGGGCCATCGCCCTGGTCACGGTCGTCGAGGGCCCCGGGCAACTGCTCGGGCGGGTCCTGGCCGTACGCGAGGACGGCAGCCACGTCGGCAGCCTCGGTGACGCCGAACTCGACCGGAAGGCGCTGGCCCAGGCACGCGCCTCACTGGAGGCGGGAGGCACCAGGACGGTGAACGTCGGCCCGCACACCAGCGGCGTCGGCCCGCTGACGCTGCTGGTGGAGTGCGCCCTGCCCGCTCCCCGCATGCTCGTCTTCGGCGCGATCGACCACGCCGCGGCGCTCGCGCAGGCCGGGGCGTTCCTCGGCTACCGGGTCACGGTCTGCGACGCACGGCCCACCTTCGCCACCGCGCACCGCTTCCCGTACGCCGACGAGGTCGTCGTCGACTGGCCGCACCGCTACCTCGACACCCAGCGGCTCGACCGGCGCGTCGTCGTCTGCGTTCTGACCCATGACCCGAAGTTCGACGTCCCGCTGCTGACCCGGGCACTGCGGCTGCCGGTCGCGTACGTCGGCGCCATGGGTTCCTGGCGCACCCACCTCCAGCGCCTGGACCTGCTCCGTGAGGCGGGGCTGACCGAGGCGGAGCTGGGTCGGCTCAAGTCACCGATCGGCCTGGACCTCGGGGGCAGGACACCCCAGGAGACCGCGCTGTCGATCACCGGGGAGATCGTGGCCCTCAACCACGGCGGGTCCGGTACGTCGCTCTCGACCGGGATACCCATCCACCACGACGACGCCCACGCCCGCGCCGGAGCCGCATGCCCAGACCGCCGCACCGAAACGTTCGGTTTGGTGAAGGCGGCGGACGTGTGTATGCTCGAACCGAACCGTTTGGTTTGAACCTATTGGGAGTCACTCATGCAGCAGCGCAATCTGGGCCGCCAGGGCCTGACCGTCTCAGAGATCAGCTACGGCGCGATGGGCACCGCCTTCGCCTACGGCCCCTCGGACGACACCGGATCGATCACCGCCATCCGCCGCGCCCACGAGCTGGGCGTGAACCACTTCGACACCGCCGAGATGTACGGCTGGGGAGAGGGCGAGAAGCTGCTCGGCCACGCCCTGGCCCCGATCCGCGACGAGGTGACCATCGCGACCAAATTCGGCCTCACCCCGACCTTCGCGCCCAACTCGAAGCCGGACCACATCCGTGAGGTCGTCGACAACAGCCTCCGCAACCTGAACACTGACGTGATCGACGTGCTCTACCAGCACGGCCCCGACCCCGAGGTCCCGATCGAGGAAGTGGTCGGCGTGATGAAGGAGTTCGTCGACGCCGGAAAGGTCAAGTACCTCGGCCTGTCCAACACGGACACCGACGCCATCCGCCGCGCCCACGCGGTCCACCCGATCTCGGTCCTCCAGCACGAGTACTCGGTCTTCGCCCACGACTCCGAGCAGTTCTTCCCGGTCCTGGAGGAGCTGGGTATCGGCCTCGTCGCTTACTCCCCGCTGGCCCGCGGTTTCCTCAGCGGCGCCGTCCAGTCCCGCGAGCACTACGACCCGAGCGACATCCGCAACATGATCCCCTGGTGGGCCCCGGAGAACTTCGACCAGAACGTCTCCCTCGTGGATGAGCTCACCAAGCTCGCGGAGAGCAAGGGCGTCAGCCTCTCCCAGCTTGCCCTGGCCTGGCTGCTGGCGAAGAAGGACTACATCGTCCCGATCCCCGGCTCCCGCAACCCCGAGCGCGTCGCGCAGAACATCGCCGCCGCCAACTTGAAGCTGACCGCCGACGACCTCGCCCGCGTCGACGAGATCGCCCCCGACGGCGGCATCGGCGGGCGAGGCATGTGACACCCGCGGCCGCCCGTCGGAGCGCCGCCGCGTGAGACGGGCGGGAAGCCCGCCCGCGGGCCCTCCGCCCTGTGTTCTCACCGCCACTCGTGGGGCCCGAGCTTCACGTCAGGGCGAACGCCGCCCTGAGCGCTCCGCCGAACCGGTCCCATGCGCGGCTTCGCCGCGGAGCCACCGGTGAGCGCGGCCCGCCCCCGTTCAGAGCGTGAGGACGATCTTCCCCCGGGCGTGGCCGGTCTCGCTCAGCTGGTGTGCCTCGGCCGCGTCCTCCAGAGGGAAGGTGGCCGCGAGGGGCACGGTGAAGCGGCCCTGTTCGGCGAGGGCGGCGGCCTCGGCCAGCCCCTCGACCGCCTGCGGGTCCCCTCCGGGGCGCGCCGAGGTCGACAGGTGGACCCCGTACTTCGCGGCGTTCAGGTCGGCGATGGTCACCACCCGGTCCGGGCTTCCGGCGAGGTCCACCAGATCGGGCAGTGAACCGGATCCGGCGCAGTCCAGGACGGCGTCGACGCCGTTCGGAGCGAGGGCGCCGACCCGCTCGCCCAACCCGGGGCCGTAGGTGGTCGGTCTCGCTCCCAGCCCCGCCACGAACTCGTGGTTCTGCGCGCGGGCGGTACCGATGACGGTCGCGCCACGGGCCGCCGCGAGCTGGATGGCGACGGTGCCGACCCCGCCGGCCGCGCCCTCGATCAGGAGGGTCGTCCCGTCGGTGACCTTCAGCCGGTCGAGGGCACGCGCCGCGGTCTCGATGTTCGCGGCGGCAGCGGCCTCCTCCCAGCTCAGCGCGGCCGGCTTCGGCGCCCAGGTCGCCAGGACGGCGTACTCGGCGTTTCCACCGCCCAGCGCCGCGAGGTCGACGATGCCGAAGACGGCGTCGCCCGGCTGGACACCGGTGACCCCGGCGCCGACCTCGTCGACCACACCCGCGGCATCCACGCCGGGCACATGGGGGAGCGACACCGGCATGAAGTCGCGAAACCTGCCGGAACGGACGGAGCAGTCGGCGGGGGTGACGCCCGAAGCCCGGACGGCCACCCGGATCTGGCCCGGTCCCGCGTGCGGCTCCGGTATGTCGGCGATCTCGAGGACGCTGGTGGGGCCGTACTCGGAGAATGTCAGTGCTCTCATGTCCCGGGACGGTAACGGAACACCCCGTCCGTTTGGCTAAAGTGAGAGCGGTGACGAACCTTTTGCCTCATTCCCTGCGCTCCGATGCCCGGGACAACCGCGAGCGCATCCTCGCCGCGGCCCGCACGGTCTTCGCCGAGCAGGGGCTGGACGTGGCGATGCGCGAGATCGCTCGGCGTGCCGAGGTCGGCCCCGCGACCCTCTACCGGCACTTCCCGACCAAGGAGGCGCTGGTCACCGAGGCCTTCGGCGAGCAGATGACGGCCTGTTCCACCCTCGTCGACGAGGGACTGGCCGACCCCGACCCCTGGCGCGGCTTCTGCCGGGTGATCGAGAAGGTGTGTGAACTGCACGCACGGGACCGGGGGTTCACCGCGGCGTTCGTCTCGGCCTTCCCCCGCGCGGTCGACTTCGCCGCGGACCGGGAGCGGGCCCTGGGCAAGGTCGCCGAACTCGCCCGCCGGGCCAAGGCGGCGGGCAAGTTGCGCCCGGACTTCGTCCTGGACGACCTGATCATGGTGCTCATGGCCAACGGCGGCATCCGGACCACCTCGCCGGCCACCGACGAGGCCGCCTCACGGCGCTTCGCCGCCCTGCTGATCCAGGGCATGCGGGCCCAGCCGGCCATCCCGCCACTGCCCCCGGCGGTCCGGCTGCCGCTGACGGCGGTGAGCTAGCGGCGCATGCGGGTGCGACCAGCCGCTCACCAGGGACGCAAGCGGCCACTCACCACGGAAGCAATCAGCCGCTTACCACGGATGCTTGATCGCCGGAAGGGCGAGATCGTTCCTACGCGCAGCAGGATCACCCTCACCGCAGGTGCCGCCTGCACGGGGATTGACGCCCCTGTGTGCCAGGCCCAAGGATCACCGCTGCAACAACGCGATTGAAACGATTCATCGCCTCTCCCCGCTCCCTCCGCTCACCGCACCTCCCCAGGAGCCCACGATGCCCCTCCTCACCCGCCGGTCCGTCCTGTGCTCGGCCATAGCCGTGGCCCTCGCTCCCACCCTGGGCTCCCTGACGCTGCCGGGCCTCGCGTCCGAGGCGTCCGCCGCCGTCTCGTGGACGGCGAAGTGGATCTGGGCTCCGTCCAGTTCGACGAACCAGTGGGTGGCCTTCCGCAGATCGTTCATCCTCGGCTCCGCGCCCTCCAAGGCCGTGACCCAGATCGCAGCCGACTCGAAGTACTGGCTGTGGGTGAACGGCACCATGGTCGTCTTCGACGGCGGCCTCAAGCGCGGCCCGAACCGCACGGACACCTACTACGACGAGGTCGACCTCGCCCCGTACCTCACCAGCGGCACCAACACCGTCGCCCTGCTGGTCTGGTACTTCGGCAAGCAGGGCTTCTCCCACAACAGCAGCGGCAGGGGCGGGCTGCTGTTCCAGTCCGACATCACCACCGGTTCGACCACAATCCGGCTGGTCAGCGACACCAGTTGGAAGCACACCGTCCACCCGGGCTACTCGAACAACACCAGCGGTACACAGGTCAACTTCCGGCTCCCCGAGTCGAACATCTTCTACGACGCCCGAGCCGCCGCCGTCGTCTCGGGCTGGCGCTCGCCCGGCTTCAACGACGGCGCCTGGACGGCCCCGACCGACTTCGGCGCGGCCGGCGCCGCGCCCTGGAATGCCCTCGTCCAGCGGCCCATCCCGCAGTTCCGCTACTCCGGCCTGAAGTCCTACGCCAACGCCGCCGCCCTGCCCTCCACCGGCCAGGGCGCCACCGCGATCTCCGCCACCCTGCCGTCCAACATCCAGGTGACCCCGTTCCTCAAGGTGGACGCCCCGGCCGGGGCGGTTATCGGCATCCAGACCGACCACTACGACGACGGCGCGGGCCTGACCGGCATCGAGCCGGGCACGCAGTACAACGTGCGCGCCACCTATGTCTGCACCGGCGGCGTCCAGGAGTTCGAACCGCTGGCCTGGATGAGCGGTACGGTGGTGAGGTACACGATCCCGGCGGGCGTGAGCATCCTGGACCTGAAGTACCGCGAGTCCGGCTACGACACCGACTTCGCCGGCTCCTTCAGCAGCAACGACACCTTCCTCGACACCCTGTGGACCAAGGCCGCCCGCACCATGTACGTCAACATGCGGGACAACTACATGGACTGCCCGACCCGTGAACGGGCCCAGTGGTGGGGCGATGTGGTGAACCAGCTCAAGGAGGGGCTCTACACCTTCGACACCCGCTCCCACGCGCTCGGCGCGAAGGCCATCGCCCAGCTCGCCGCCTGGCAGAAGGACAGCGGGGCGCTGTACTCGCCGGTCCCGACGACCATCTGGACCGCCGAACTGCCCGCGCAGATGCTCGCCTCGGTGTGGTCGTTCTGGACCTATTACCTCTACACCGGCAACGCCGAGGCCGTCACCGTCGCCTACCCGGCGGTGAAGCGGTACCTGAACCTGTGGACCCTGGACGCCGACGGCCTGGTCAACCACCGCAGAGGCGACTGGGACTGGGAGGACTGGGGCTCCAACATCGACGCCCGCCTCCTGGACAACTCCTGGTACTACCTGGCCCTGGACACCGCCGCCAAGCTCGCCGACCTCAGCGGCAACGGCGGTGACGTGGCCGGCTGGCAGTCCCGGCGCGACAGCATCAAGTCCAACTTCGACCGCGTGCTGTGGAACGCGTCCAGGAACGAGTACCGCTCACCCGGCTACAACGGCGACACCGACGACCGCGGCAACGCCCTCGCGGTGGTCGCCGGACTGGCTCCCGCCTCCCGCTTCCGGCCGGTCACCGAGGTGCTGCGCACCCACCTCAACGCCAGCCCTTACATGGAGTTCTACGTCCTGGAGGCCCTGTACCTGATGGGCGCGCCCGTTGTCGCCGAGGAGCGCATGCGCAACCGCTTCGCCGCCCAGGTCGCCGACCCCGCCTGCCACACCCTGTGGGAGGTGTGGGAGAAGGCCGCGGGCACCGACAACCACGCCTGGAACGG
The DNA here is from genome assembly GCF_040298885.1 of Streptomyces sp. NPDC001137. Lineage (NCBI taxonomy): Bacteria > Bacillati > Actinomycetota > Actinomycetes > Kitasatosporales > Streptomycetaceae > Streptomyces > Streptomyces sp. NPDC001137. Next base: position 105,204 of record NZ_JBEPBA010000028.1, on the reverse strand, counting down.
CGGCCCGCTGTACGCGCTGTCCGCGTACGCCGCCGGGGTCCGTCCCACCAAGCCCGGCTGGACGACGTACGAGATCATCCCGCAGACCGGGACCCTCACGAAGATCAACGCCGTGGTGCCCACCGTCCCGGGCGACATCCGCTTCGGCATCACACGCGACGGCACCAAGGCCAACCTCACGCTCACTTCGCCGAGCGGGACGACGGCCCGGGTCGGCGTCCCCACCTACGGCGGCGCGCAACCGGTCATCGCTGTGGGTGGCACCACCGTCTACACCAACGGGGCCGCCACCGGCAGCGTCAGCGGTGTGGCGTACGACGGCAAGGACGCCTCCTACGTCTACTTCACCGTGCAGCCGGGCGCCTGGGCCTTCACGGCCGCCGGTACGGGCCGCCTCGACAACCTCGCCCTGGGCAGGCCGGTCAGCAGCAACAACAGCCTGGAGAACGGGGACTGGGGCAGTAGCAGGCTCACCGACGGCCGACTCACGAGCGTGGGCGGTGCGAAGGGGTACACCAGCAACGAGTTCACGTCCGCCGACGTGTCCTCGAATCCGGTCTGGGTCGAGGTCGACCTCGGGGCCGACACCGACCTGGACGCCGTACGCCTCTTCCCGCGCACCGACACCTCGGCGGCGGGCGGCGGCACCGCGGGCTTCCCGGTCGACTTCACGCTCCAGACCCGCCCGGACGGCGGCACGTCCTACACCACGGTCCGCACCGTCACGGGCCAGCCGAACCCGGGCGGCCTCGTCCAGACGTACGGCTTCAGGACGACCACCGCCCGCTACGTCCGCCTGCAGGCCACGCGTCTCGGCAGCCCCGCCTCCGACGAGACCACCAAGTACCGCCTCCAGCTCGCCGAACTCACCGTCCCCACCGCCGCGACCACGGTCACCGCCAACTACACCCTGGAGAACGCCGACTGGGGCAAGACACGGCTCCTGGACGGCACCACCACCAGCGTGACCGGCGCCAAGGGCTTCACCAGCATCGACTTCCCCTCCGCCGACGTCAGCCGCACGCCGGTCTGGATCGAGATCGACCTCGGTGCCGACCGCGCGATCGGCTCCGTCACCCTCTACCCGCGCACGGACACGAGCGGGGCTGGTGGCGGCTCGGCGGGCTTCCCGGCCGACTTCACGTTCCAGACTCGGGCCGACGGCGGCACGTCGTACAGCACCGTCCGCACGGTCATCGGGCAAGCGAACCCGGCCGGAGCCGCCCAGACCTACACCCTCACCTCCGCCACCGGCCGCTACCTGTGCCTGCAGACCACCCGGCTGGGAACACCCGCCTCGGACGAGTCGGGCAGGTACCGCCTCCAGCTCGCCGAGATCCTCGTCAGGTAGCCCGTCGGTCGGCGCTCCAGCATGATCACGAAATTCTTCGTTCCCACCCACCAGGTGTTCTATGGAGAAGCCGCTCTCTCCCGCGAGAGCGGCTTCCCCTAGGGGCTGTCTGAGTCGTGATCAAAAAGGGGAGATGCCGCTTCTGGTGATGGTTTAGTGGCCGACCAGGCAGCTCGTGCCATCGGTTCGGAATGTGACACGGCTTGCTGCATGGCCAGACCAGCGGCATAGGCTGTATTGATCAGCCTGGAGGGGGAGAGTTTCGTGTCCGGTCAGGTCGTACTTGAGGTAGGGCAGTGGCAAGGCTCGGGGACCGCGACGGCCGTCCGGTTGCGTAGCGGGGCTGCCCGGCTTGCCGAGCTGATTCCCGAAGGTCCATGGTGCACGGTCGTACTCGACAGCGGCCTTGGGAACTCGCGGGACGGAGTGCAGAACGCCGACGTCCTGGAGCGACACCTGCAAGCAGTGCGCGAGGCGCTGGCCAAGGTTCCGCCAGGCGCCCGGACCGTGACGATCGGTGGTGACTGCGCGGTCGATCTCGCCCCGGTCGAAGCCGCGCTCTCCACGTTCGGCAACCGACTGGCGCTGGTGTGGTTCGACGCGCACGCAGACCTCAACAGCCCTCAATCGTCACCATCCGGAGCATTCCACGGCATGGTGCTGCGCGCGCTCATCGGCGACGGGCCAGAGGGCCTGCGGCCGCTGCACAGCGTGCGGGCCGACCGCGTGGTACTGGCGGGCGCTCGGTCGCTGGACCCGGGTGAACAGGACCTTGTCGCGAGTCGCAGCATCCGACACATCAGCGTTGAGCAACTGGCGGAACCGGGGCCGCTCCTGGCCTCAGTGCGTGCCACCAGCGCCGAGGCGGTGTACATCCACATCGACCTCGATGTCCTTGACCCTCAGGTGTTCCCGGCCGTCGGTACACCAGAACCCGGTGGGCTCGGTGTCGAACAGCTCCTCGGAGCGGTGCGAACACTGACAGAGGAATTCACGCTCGCCGGCATCGCGCTCACCGAGTACGAGCGGACGGAGGACCCCGACCAGGAGGAGGCCGTCCTGCGTCAGATCGTCGACGGACTGTTCGGATCCGACCGCACCTGAGCAGCGTCTCTGCGCTCACACTCGATGCCGACGTACTGGTGTCCGTCATACTCGCTCACCAGGGGCCTCCCTCGCCGTGACGAATGTGAGCCACCTGGGACCTACCCGGGAACCCACAGGGGCGGAGGCCCCGTCCCTTCATCGCATCAACTCTTGTGGCTCGATGGTTCTTGGCGTCGTGCGGCGCGGAGGCATTCAGCCGTCGGTGACGCGGGCGGCTGCGAGAGGACGCCATGACAGGCCGAGGCCGCGGTAGAGGCGGATGGCGGCGGTGTTCCAGCTGTCGACAATCAACGCGGCCACGCCGTGGTCGACGACAAGGCGGTCCAGGACGAGACGGCACACGGCCGTGCCCATACCGCGCCCGCGCGCTTGTTCGGCGGTGGCGACACCCGTGAGGAAGCCGACACTCGGCGCGCTCCAGGCGTCGGCGGCACATGCCAGCAGCGTTCCGGATTCATCGCGGGCACCGGCCCAGCGACGCACGCCCGGCCGATCGGGTCGGGCGTAGGAATTCGGGAATGCCTCGTTCAGCAACCTGGCGATGTCGGAATGATCCGATGCGGTCAGCCACACGGCCCCGTCGCGGCGGCTGGTGGAGGTCCTTGTCTGCATCCATCCGAAAGCGTCGACAATCTCCAGTTCCAGAACGCAGGTCACGAGGCTGCGGATAAGATCCTCGTCGCCGATAGGCCGGAAGGCAGGGCCGACTTGCGGCAGAACGGCGCGGATCAAGTCTGCGGCGTCGTCGGCAGGGCCGGTGACGGCAAGCCGATCGCGGCAGGACAGCGCCGGCGCCGCCACCGCTGTGGCCTCACCGAGGGAAAAGGCCCGCGTGCCGTGCGATAGATCGCCAGCGGCCCACAGCAGCAGCGCATCACCGTTCGCTGCGCTGCGGACGTCATGGATGGAATGCAGCTCACGCAGGTTGGCCATGGGCGCAGAGTAATTGGCACAAGGATCACGCCGCTCTCGTCTCCTCACGTTCGACGAGGTGGCCGCGTTCGAAGCGGGCTCCGGCGCGGACGAGGTCGGCCGGCCGTCTGCCATTCGACGGGCACGTGGTCAGGTCAGCGGGGGAGAAGCTGGCAGGTTCTGGTCGGCGGCCCAGGAGGCGAGAATGCGCAGCCGCTCGTGGGTGGGGGAGCCGGGTGCGGCCGTCCAGACGGTGAGGTGCTGGTCGGGGTCGGTGTTGGCGGTCAAAGTGTCCCAGTCCAGGACGAGTTCGCCGACCACCGGGTGGTTGAGGGTCTTTGTGCCCACCGTGCGGGCCGCGACCTTGTGGTCGCCCCACCACTGGGCGAACTGCTTGTCACGCAGGGACAGTTCACCGACCAGCTCGATCAGGCGGGGGTCCTCCGGATACTGCGCGGCTTCCATCCGCAACTGCGCCACGGCGAGCCGCGCGGAGGTCTCCCAGTCCGCGTACAGCGTGCGCATGGCCGGATCCGTGAAGATGATCCGCGGGTAGTTGCGGTGCCTCTCCGGGATCCGGGAGAAGTCGGTGACCAGCGCTGCCGCCAACGCGTTCCACGCCAGGACGTCCCCGCGCCGTCCCTGCACGACGGCCGGGGTGGCGGTGAGGTCGTCGAGCACCCGCTGCAACTGCGGCTGGACCTTCTGCCGGCCCCGGGTGCGGGCGCGGGTGGTGGTCTTGCCGGCGAGCTGGAAGAGATAGCCGCGTTCGTCGTCGTCGAGATGCAGCACCCGGGCGAGTGTGTCCAGCACGGGCGCGGACGCCTGCATTCGACCCTGTTCGAGACGCGTGTAGTAGTCGGTGCTGATGCTGGCGAGCTGGGCGACCTCTTCGCGGCGCAGCCCGGCGACCCGGCGGGGACCGCCGTTGTCGGGCAGGCCGACAGTGCGTGGGCTCAGCTCGGCGCGGCGCTTCTTGAGGAACTCTCCCAGCTCGTTGAGGGGAACATTGCCGGTCATGCCGTTCAGCATGGCATCGAGCGCAGCTGCGGAAGGAGGGAGAGTTTTGACCCAGGATGGCTCCCTCCCCGGATGTCCTTCTCCACTTTTCGCCCGTGCCCCGTCGTGTGAGGCTCGACATGCAGCAGCTGGTGCGGCGATCCCGAGCGCCTTGCCGGCAAGGCCCCCAAGCCCGAGCGAAGCCCCTCCACCCACAAGGACTCACCATGACGACCTTCGCACTCGTCGGCGCCGGCCCCGGCCTCGGGCTCGCCACCGCCCGCCGCTTCGGCACCGCCGGACACACCGTCGCCCTCATCTCCCGCAACGCCGAGAAGCTGGAAGGACTGACCGCTGAGCTGGTGCGTGACGGCATCCGGGCGCGGGGCTTCACCGCCGACGTCCTGGACATCGAGTCACTGGACGCGGCCCTGTACGCGGCGGCGGCCGCCCTGGGGCCCGTCGAGATCCTGCAGTACAGCCCCGTGCCGCGCGCCGATTTCATGAAGCCGGTCCTGGAGACGACCGCCGACGATCTCTCAGCGCCCCTCGCCTTCTCCGTCAAGGGCCCGGTCACCGCGGTGAACGCCGTCCTGCCCGGCATGCGCGAACTCGGCCGCGGCACGCTGCTGTTCGTCAACGGCGGCAGCGCCGTACGCCCCAACCCCAAGGTCGCCGGCACCTCGGTCGCCTTCGCCGCCGAGAGCGCCTACGCCCGCATGCTCCACGACGCGCTCGCCCCGGAGAACATCCACACCGCCCAGCTGATCATCCCGGGAGCCATCCGCCCCGACGCCGAACACAGCAGCCCTGAAGTGCTGGCCGACCGCCTGTACGACATCCACCTCCAGCGCGACGGCTTCCGCCACTACGCCGAGCCCCTGCCCGACTGACGCCCCCGGAGGGTGCCGTGAGTCTGACCACGCGTTCCACTCTTGCACGCACCGTACCGACCGCCTTACTGCTGGCGGTCACCGCCTGTACCGATGAGACGTCCCCGTCCGCGTCTTCCGCGTCCGCTTCACAGCGACCGTCGGCGCCGACGGCGACGGCACCAGCCTCACCCTCCGAGGACAAGGGCACCGCCATGAACCTCCGGCTCACCATCGACGGCCACCGGGTCGACGCCACCCTGAACGACAGCGCCACGGCCCGCGACTTCGCCGTCCTGCTCCCGCTCACGCTGAACCTGAGCGACTTCCACGAGACGGAGAAGATCGCTGACCTGCCCCGTCGGCTGTCCACCTCCGGCGCCCCGGACGCCGCCGAAGCCAAGCCCGGTGACCTGGCGTACTACGCGCCCTGGGGCAACCTGGCCCTCTTCTACCGCGGCAGCGGCTCCAGCGACGCCGGCCTGATCATCCTCGGCCACATGAACGGCGACACCCAACGCCTCGCCACCGCCACCAAGATCACCATCGAAGCAGCGTCCTGACCCGGCGCACTCTCAACGGGAGAAACGCACGTGAACCCCACCTACGACTTCACCGGCCAGGTCGCCCTCGTCACCGGCGCCGGCTCCGGCATGGGCCTGGCGACCGCGCGGGCCTTCGCCGAGTCGGGGGCCGCCGTCGCCCTCACCGACATCGACGAAGCCGCCCTGAACGCGGCCGTCAAGGAACTCACCGACGCCGGTCACCGAGCACTCGCCCTCACCTGCGACGTCAGCGACGAGGACCAAGTGGCGGCCGCGGTCGACCGCACGGTGGAGACCTTCGGGCGCCTGGACTTCGCCTACAACAACGCCGGCATCCAGATCCCGGCCAGCGACGCCGCTGAGGAACCCGCCGAGCGGTTCGACCGGGTCAACGCCATCAATCTGCGCGGTGTGTGGGCCTGCATGAAACACGAGCTGCGGCACATGCGCGCCCAGGGCAGCGGCGCCATCGTCAACTGCTCCTCCCTCGGCGGCCTGGTGGGCCTTCCCGGCCGTGCCTCCTATCACGCCTCCAAGCACGGCGTGATCGGCCTGACCACCAGCGCGGCCCTGGAATACGCCCCGCGCGGCATCCGTATCAACGCCATCTGCCCCGGCACCATCGACACCCCGATGGTCAGCGACATGATCGCCAAGGGGGATCTCGACCGCGCCGAGGCCGAGGCCAACCAGCCCATCAACCGCCTCGGTACGGCCGAGGAGATCGCCCAGGCGGTCCTGTGGCTGTGCAGCCCAGGAGCGAGCTTCGTGGTAGGCGTCGCCCTCCCCGTCGACGGCGGCTACGTCGCCCGATGACGGTTTGGGGCCGCCGTCACGCAACCGATGGCGGCTCCCGCCCAGCGTCGGATATCAGCAGACGGCGAAGGGATCAACCCCGTCCCAAGCCTCGCGCCGCGCGTCGGCGAGCCGGTCGCGCACCAGACGCGGCTCCACGTCGAACGACAGGCACGCCCGGTCGCGAGGGGTGAAGGCCGGCCAGTGGGGCAGCGCCCGGGTCGCTGGCGTTCCGTGCTTGGCGAACGAGGCGAAGGAGTCCACCATCTTCGCGGACAGCGCCTCGGCAGTGGGGAGGTCGGCGGGCGCGGCGCCGCTGAAGTCGCCCTGGCCCCAGTTGCCGAAGGTGTACTGGACGTCGCTACCGTGCGTGGGCCCGAAGGGACCGGCCTGGGCGTAGTCGAAGGTGTACTGCCACACGTTGGCGCCGGCCCGGTGAGCGAACTCGGCCAGCCAGACCGAGGGCATCACGACGAACCAGCCGCTGAGGATGTCGTTGAGGGTGACGTGCCCGGGCAGGGCGGTGTCGTCGTAGACCTTCTGGAGACGGTCCCAGTGCTCGCCGGTCGCCTGGCGGGCCAGGGTCTCGAAACGGGCGGAGAAGACAGGCGAGCCCATGAAGGGCTCGGCCTCCATGTTGCAGGTGCCGATCAGCAGGTCGACGTCGCCGCCCACGGCTCCCAGCGGGTGCTGCGGCAGCACCTGCCTGTCGATGACGTGGCCGTACGGCTCCAGCAGTTGCGGGTCGTTCGCGGCCTGCACCGAGGCGTCGAGGAGTTCCGCGGTCGACACCTTCGTCAGGCCCGACGCGTCCGCGAGCCCTAGGGAGTGCAGGACCGCTTCCCGGGTGGCGGAGGCGACCTCGGCGGTGTGGACGGGGCGGGGGCCGCCGCTCTGGATGATGGCGCGGTGGAACAGTCCGCGCGCCCGGGGGGTGCCGAGCAGCGCGCCGATGGACATGGCGCCTGCCGATTCGCCCATGACGGTGACAGCGCACGGGTCACCGCCGAAGGCGGCGATGTTGTCGCGGACCCAGCGCAGCGCGGCCATCTGGTCCAGCAGTCGCAGGTTCCCCGAACCGTAGCGGTCCGGCTGGTAGAGGCTGCCGAAGGCGCCCAGGCGGTAGTTGAAGGTGACGACGACACAGTCGCGCTGGGCGTAGTTCCCACCGTCGAAGGTCGGATCGTTGCCCGTCCCGGCGAGGAATCCGCCGCCGTGGATCCACACGATCACCGGCCGTTTCCCCTTGGTCGACGGCGACCAGACGTTGAGGTACAGACAGTCCTCGCTCTGGTTCGGGGTCTCCGGCAGGCCGGGCAGCAGCGGCACCTGCGGGGCGGCATGGCCGTACGCGGACGCGTCCCGTACCCCGGTCCACGACGCCACCGGCTGCGGCGGGGCGTAGCGCCGGGCTCCGGTCGGCGGAGCGGCGTACGGCATGCCCTTCCAGACCAACACGCCGTCGCTGCGCTCGATGCCGCGTACCCTGCCCGAGCGCGTGCCGACGACGACCGGCCGGGTGCCGGCATCACTGCGGGGACTCGCCAGGGCGTCGGCGGGTGCGACGGCGCCTGTCCCGAGCGCCGCGCCGACGACGCCCGCGCCTGCGATTCCCAGAAACCCTCTACGTCCAAGATTCTGATTCAACGGGTACCCCTTCCCAGCCGAGACTGAGAGACGAAAGCCGATGTCGGCGGCACGACGAAGCGCGTCGACGACCGCATGATCGACGAGGCTTGCATGTCTGTCGCTAGAAAGGGAGGGAAGAATTCCTCCCCCTTTGGCCTGAATCTCAGGGCAGTCTCGGGCAGAAGGTCCCGACAAAGGTGGCGGGCAATTCTTGATGTGGGGTCGGAGAGCAGGGACCCAGTGGCTGCTGTCCGTCCCACCATGCCCGGAAGTAGCGTGACCCGCATGTCTCAACATCACTGATGCGGCATCAGGTGCCGTGGAGGCGAAGGTCTGCGCGATCCGCCACTGGCACCCGAAGCTGGTGAGGAGGACGGGCCGGGAGACGCGGGAACCTGGCTCTGACCGGCCGGCTGCGGCCGCCAACATCGTACGGGCGCGGGTGGCGGAAGCCTGGAGGCGAGCGGAGCGGGAAGGCGACGCGTGAGGGCGGCCGCCCGGCAGGCCTGCGTCGGCGGGTGCTTGCCGCTCGTCGTAACGTCGGGCTCTCGTCAACCTTTCCCACTTCTGAAGTCAATGACGTAGTCGACGAACTATGACGGCCTGGGCCGTGGTCTGGTTGGCGAACGGACCGACATGGTCCAGGAATTCGCGTTACAGGGAGTTTTGGGACCTCGTTTCCTTCTGGTTCACGCGGCTTGGTGCACTTGCCGGTGAACTGCTTGCCGTTGCCAGTCAGCAGTTCCCGTGCCATTCCGTAGGCGAAGACGGCTTCGGTTAAGGGGGTGCACACCGCGCGGCCGGACGGTACGGCGACCATCTTGGCGGTCGCAATGAACCGAGAGTGGTTGCCGATCCCGGTGATATGACAGCGTCAGGTGTAGGCCAGGAGCCTCCCCGCGATCGTTACACCCGTCCAGGACGTAAGGGAGACGACTGCGGCGAGCCGGGCTGCGACAGGCGTCGGCTGGTCCATGTCCCAGTCGGCCACGCTTCGGTAGGTCCGCCGATGGAAGACCAGGATGTTCAGTCCCGCGAGCAGGATGAGGCCGAGCTTCCACGGGGCGCTGACCCGGTCGGCGATGCGGCCGGCGCCGGGCACGAACATGGCCACGCCGGTGACCGCCGCGATCACGAAGCCGAGGCGGGATAAGCGGAGCAGGTGGTGAGCCGCAATTGTCACCCGCATTGCCCCCCGCCCCAGTCCCAACAGCCGGAGATCGAATGCCGCGGCCGGGCCGATGAGGAGGGTGATGCCGATGATGTGGACGCTTTCGAGGATCGGGTAGAGATAGTCCGTGCCACGGACGACCTCGGCGAACCAGCTGTCCTCCAGCCAGGAGAAGACACTGTCCATGATGCGCGCCGTCACGTCCGGGGCGAGCGTCGTCGCAGGTAGAGGGCTCCGCCTGCGATGGTGGCGACCAGTACACCACCGAGCGTGGCCCACACTGCGGTCGGGGACGTGCCGCCGGAGTCCTCTGCGTCGGTCCTGATCGGCGTCGGGGGACGCAGCCGCGTCGCCCTCCGGATACGGGACCGACAGCGGCCTCGCCGGGAGCTCCTCGTTGAGGACCTGGTTGACGGGCCTGCCTTCTTCGTACCAGAACACGACCGGGCGGAACTCGTCGGTGTGACTCCTGCCGACGTAACCGACGGCTTCGATCCGCTCGCCGTCCTCCAACTCACGGTCCAGGCCCCACATCTCTGTGTAGCTCGGCGGCGCGATGGTGACCGCCAGCTGACGAGTTCGGCCTGATCCCGCTTCGTGGTGTGCAGCTCCCAGTAGACGGGGGAGATCTCCTCGGGCTGAGCCGTCGGGAATCCGGGGACGGCCGGAGTACCGATCGACACGTCGATGCCGATGTGGGCGGCCTGGATGCCGGTGCCGTCCAGTTCCTTGTGTAGGTTGATCACCCAGTTGCGCAGCGCCGCGGCGGCGGCGTTGACGTTGCCGACCTGTGGCACGGGGTCGATGGAGCCGGCCCCAGTGGTGTAGAGCAAGGTGGCGGTGCCGGCCTCGCGCATGGCTGGCAGTACTGCTTTGGTGGCGGCGATGGCCCCGTAGAGCTGGAACTCGATCTCGTGCTGTACATGGGACGGTTCGGTCTCGACGGGGGTGATCAGAACGGTGGATCCGAAGCCCCCCACCGGGGAGTACTCCAGGACATCGATCCTTCCGAACTGCGTGGTTGCGTCCTTGAGCGCCTGGGTGAGGGCGTCGCGGTCGAGTACGTCGGCGGGGAAGGCGGCGGCGGTGATGCCCTCCGTGCTGAGCGTGCCGACGAGGCCGTCGAGCTTGTCGTGGCTCCGGGAGATAAGGGCGACGTCGAAGCCCTGCCTGCCGAAGGTACGAGCGATGGCCAGGCCCAGCTGAGGGCCGGCTCCGACGATGGCGATGGTGGTCACAGCGCAAGGGCCGCCGCCCCGCGGGAGCGGGACGACGGCCGTGTGCCGGACGGTCGGTGGGCTCGAGCGGCTTGTCCGCATCGCCCGCCTGACGCAACAGGCCGACGGTGGACCTGAGTTCGCGCAGCGCGGAGGCCGTGGTGCCACTCAGGTCGGAGGCGATCCGCAGCGCCTCGCCCGGCCTTCCGGGCAACTGCCTGGCGATGGCGGCGGCCTGAAGGACGGCCAGGACCAGATGGTGGGCGACGACATCGTGCAGATCGCGCGCGATGCGCATGCGCTCCTCCGCGACCCGGCGCCGCGCCTCCTCCTCCCGGGTCCGCTCGGCGTGCTCGGCACGCTCCCGCACGGCGTCCAGATGGGCCGCGTGCAGCCGGGTCACGGTGCCGAGGGCGGTGGGCAGCAACAGCCAGGCGGCCGGGCCGAGCAGCTTGAGCACCAGCGGCTCGCCGACGGGTCCGACGACCAGCCCCGTGCCGACCAGCAGAGCAATACCGCTGAAGGCGAACGTATTGGCTGTCCTCCGGTTCGTACCCACGGCCAGCGAATACAGCGCGACCATGAGCGGCCGGAGCAGCAGAACGGTGAGGAGATAGCCGAGCACGGACGCGACTGCGGCGCACGCCAGGGCCACGATCACGGTGGTGCGGGGGCGGACATGCCGCCACGGCAGTGCGATACAGGAGATCCTGGTCAGCAGTACACCGGGCCACCAGGGGATGCCGAGGTCATGGTGGGGGAGAGTGATCAGACTGCCGGGGAAGGAGCAGACGAAGAGAGCAGTGGCGACAACCGCGTCGACGGGGCGGGGGCGTCTGCGGGGCGGGCGTAGCAGATTGTCGATCATGGCGGTCGGGTTCCTCTGGAGCGGTGGGGGGCAGCCGCGCCCCACAGGGGTGCGGGGCTGTATCGGTATGCGGCTCCGCCGCGTGTGCGCGATCAACCACGACGACGCCGCAGCCGAAGAACGACCCGTCGCGCCTCCGGCGCCCGCCTACTCGAAGGTGACGACGACCTTTTCAGCCGCCCCGGGCGTCATCGCCAGCTCAAAGGCCCGCTCGGCCTCAAGGAACGGCACACGATGGCTGATCAGCTTCGCGAACCGCTCGTGGTGCTCCACGATCTCCGGCGTCACCTCGAAGATCTCGGTCGGATACCCCTGCGAGGCGACAAGCGTCAGCTCACTGCGCAGCATCCCGCCGAGATCGATGTCCGCGCCCTTCTTCTGCACGGCGACCATGACCAGCTTGGCGCCCCACTTGGCGGCGTCCACGGTGGCGTTGAAGACGGCCGCGACCCCGGCGGCGTCGATGTAGATGTCGGTGCCCGCGCGGGGCTGCCCGAGCGCGTTCGCGGCGGCGCCGTGCAGCTCGGCCAGCCGGGCCGTGACGTCCTCGGTGGCGGAGTTGATGACGGCGTCCGCGCCGACGGCGAGCGCGGTCTCCAGCCGCTCGGGGATGACATCGGCGACCACTACATGCCGAACCCCGCGCAGCTTCAGCCAGATCGTGGCGCCCAGCCCGATGGGTCCCGCGCCGAAGACCACGACCTTGTCGGTGGGCTTGGCCTCCGACCGGTTGACGCAGTGCCGGGCGACCGCCATCGGCTCGTTCAGTGAGGCGACGTCGAAGGGCACGGTGTCGGGGAAGACGGCGACGGTTCTGCCGATCTCGGCGTCCTCCAGCAGCAGATACTCGCTCATCGCGCCGTGCTCGCCGCCGCAGCCGATGATCCCGGACGGCACGCCCTGCGGATTGACCACCACACGGTCACCGACCTTCAGCTCGGTGACCCCGGCGCCCACCTCCACGATCTCGCCGGCCGGTTCGTGGCCCAGCGGGATGGAGCGTATCGACCCGTCGGCACCGGCCGGCATGCCGCCGAGATGCAGGAAGAACGTGTCGGTGCCGCAGATGCCACAGGAGCGGATCTTGACCAGCACGTCCTTCGGCCCCGGAACGGGACGTTCGATGTCGACCAGGTCGATGCGGTTCTGGGCGCCGGTCTTCACGGACTTCATGGTGGTCATCGGCGGACTCGCTTTCCGGAGGGGGGTGAGGCGGGTGAGGGGGGTCGGTGCGCGGGGCCTTTGATGTGCCACCGGGCCCGGCGCCGGCCGGGGGAGTGCGTCGGCGGCGGACCCGGTGACTGCGCCGTTCCCCGTCCCACGGAGCCGGCGCGCTGGGGCCGCCTCCGCTCGGGACGGCCCGGTCTGTGGGCTGACTGGCTTGCTTGACTTAGGCAAACATAGTAACATTACTTAAGTCAAGCAATCACTTTCATGTTGCTTAAGTTAGGCAATTAGATTTACGCTCGTTGTATGCCAGCACAGCGATCCGCCCCGGCGTCGGTCCCGGCGAACGTGAACGACATCGAGCGGGCGCTCACGCGCGTCACCTACCTGGCCGGCCGGGCCCGGCAGCACGAGCGCCTGATGGCCATGGCGGGACTGCCCCTCGACCGGGCCGCCGTCGCCATCCTGCGGCACATCGCCGAAAGTGAGCCGATGCGGCCCGGCGTGCTGGCGGTGCGGCTGTCCGTGGAGGCCTCGCATGTCACCCGGCAGCTGCGGCAGTTGGAGCAGGGGGGCCAGGTGGTCCGGATCGCCGACCCGGACGACCGGCGGGCCCAGCGAGTCCAGATCACCGACCTCGGGCTGGCGACGGTCGACCGCATCCGCGAGGCGAACTGCCGCGGCCTGCAGATGGCCCTGGCGGACTGGTCGGGGGAGGACCTGGAGCAACTCGCCACCCTCTTCCGCCGGTTGGTGGACGACTTCGTCGCCCATGCCGAGGATCCGCTGCCGAGACCTCCGGCCGTCTGACCGGCCCCGGCGTAGCCCTGTCCCTGCTGACTCGCGGCAGGCTGTGTCGAGCCAGGCCAGCAGTATGGCGGACAGAATTGTCGACCATCTCGTTTTTTACGTTCGACGGGCACTCACTCAGGGGGCAGCGATCCCGAAAGAAGCTCGTCCGAGCACCGGAGAGCAGGTCAAACAGCATGCGCTCGCGCAGCTGCGGCAGGCGATCCTGCACGGCGAGATGGCACCGGCGCAGCGGCTGGTGGAGAACGAGCTCGCCATGCAGTTCGGTGTGACACGGGCCAGCATCCGCAGCCGTATTGGGCGGGCCAGGGTTTGTCCGGGCCCGCCGAACCGACTGTCGCAGCCGGGACAGTGCCAGCCATGCTTCCCGGGCTCAAGTGGAAGAACCCCTACGTACTGGGCCGTTGTACCTTCCCTGCAAAGCCAGGCGACCCGGTCACTGTGACCGTCACCAACGTCAGACCAGCGGCACGACGATGACTCCCACGCCCTCCACGCTGCGCGGCGCCCGTCCATCGGAGCGCGGCCGGAGAACTGTCGGCGTACGCACTTCAGGTGTACGCCGGCACGAACAGGGCACGGCCGAAGTCCTCCTCACGCCGTCATGCGTTCTTCACAAGCGCGGTCTGTGCGTCCTCGTCCTGCCGTGCGGGAGCGGGCTTGCGAAGCGGGATGGTGAGCGCGATGGCGGCCGCGGCGAGGGCGGCGCCGCAGCCGATGAGCATGCCGGTGCGGAAGCCGTCCTTGGAGGCTATGGCGTGGCCGCCCAGGTTGACGGTCATGTGGGCGAGGACGACGCCGACAACGGCGGCGGAGACGGAGGTGCCCACCGAGCGCATCAGGGTGTTGAAGCTGTTGGCCGACGCGGTCTCGGACTGCGGGACGCCGCTCATGATGAGGGCGGGCATGGCGCCGTAGGCCAGTGCGACACCGCTGTTGATGATGACGGTGACGACCAGCAGGCAGCCGGTGGAGCCGGAGAGGGCGAGGAACGAGGCGTAGCCGGTCGCGATGACCGCGCCGCCGACCGCGAGGGTGATCTTCGGGCTGGTGGCGGCCGACAGCTTGGCGCCCAGCGGGGAGACCAGCATCATCATCAGGCCGGCCGGGGCCATCCACAGGCCGGTGGCCTGCATCGACTGGCCGAGGCCGTAGCCGGTGGCCTTGGGCAGCTGCAGCAGCTGGGGGATGATCAGCGACGAGGAGTACATCGCCAGTCCGACGACGACGGACGCCGCGTTGGTCATCAGGACCTGGGGGCGGGCGGTGATGCGCAGGTCGACCAGCGGGGCGGGGTTGCGCAGCTCCCACCAGCCCCAGGCGAGGAAGACGACGGGCGCGGCGATCAGCAGGCCGAGCGTGGTCCCGCTTGCCCAGCCCCAGTCGGCGCCCTTGGAGACGCCGACCAGCAGGCAGATCAGGCCGGTGCCCAGGCCGAGTGCGCCCACGTAGTCGAAGCTGCCCTGCGCACGGGCGGGGACGGCGGGAATGAAGAACCAGATCAGCACGCCGACCAGGGCGCTGAGCGCGGCGGAGATCCAGAAGAGCACGCGCCAGCTGGCGTGTTCGGCGATGGCGGCGGCGATCGGCAGGCCGAGCGCGCCGCCGATGCCGAGCGAGGAGCTGATCAGTGCGACGGAGGAGCCCAGCTTCTCGGGCGGCATCACGTCGCGCAGTGCGCTGATGCCCAGGGCGATCACGCCCATGCCCATGCCCTGCAGTCCGCGACCGACGATCATCATGCCGACCGAGGAGGCCAGCGCGCACAGCACGGAACCGAGGGTGAGCGGCACGATGCAGGCCAGCAGCATGCGGCGCTTGCCGTAAAGGTCGCCGAGCCGGCCGGTGGCCGGGGTGGTCACGGCGCCTGCAAGGAGGGTCGCGGTCACCGCCCAAGAGGCGTTGGAGGCCGTGCTGTGGAGCATCATGGGCAGTTCGCCGATGAGGGGGACCACGAGGGTCTGCATCAGCGAGGCGACGATGCCTGCGGTGGCCAGCACTCCGATGATCGCGCCCGGGCGGACCGCTGGGCCGGAACGTGAAGAAGACATGCAGAACTCCTGTGAACGCAGGGCGGCCGGGCGCGGGCGGGCGGTCAGGGCCCCCGCCCTGACCGCCCAGCAGCTCTCACAACCCTCGGAACTTTCGGAATGCCCCGGTCACCAGGTGACGTGGAGCTGGTGGGCGCCGTAGATCACGGCGTCGTACTTGAACGGGACCTCGTCCAGCTCGGTTGCGAGCCGCAAGGTAGGGATGCGGCGCAGCAGCGCCGGGTAGATCACCTGCAGTTCCATCCGGGCCAGCGGCTGCCCTACGCAGTGGTGGGTGCCCCCGCCGAACGCCTGGTGCTGGCGGGCGTCGCGGGTGATGTCCAGCCGGCCCGGGTCGGGGAAAACGGACGGGTCGCGGTTGGCGAGCTCGCCCAGCATGATCACGCCGTCGCCCCTGCGGATGGTCTGCCCGGCGATCTCGATGTCCTCCAGCGCCGTGCGGCGGCGCCCGAGGTGGGCGATGGTGAGGAAGCGCAGCAGCTCCTCTACCGCCCGCACGACGACCTGGGGGTCCTCGGTCTCGCGGATGGCGGCGGCCTGCTCCGGGTGCTGGAGCAGCAGCAGGGTACCGAGGGTGATCATGTTGGCGGTGGTCTCGTGCCCGCCCAGCAGCAGCAGGACGCCCATGGTGGCGACCTCACGACGGGTCAGCTCACCGGCCCTGACCTGCTCGGCGAGCCGGGAGAGCAGGTCGTCGCCGGGGTTGGCGAGCTTCTCGACGACCAACTTGTCCAAGTACCGGGCCAGATTGGTGTGCGCGGTGTGCCGCTCGGCCTGGGGCGCGGTGGTGGAGACGATGGTCTTGCTGTTGTTCTGGAAGAACTCGTGGTCCTCGTAGGGCACCCCGAGCATTTCGGAGATCACCAGCGAGGGAATCGGCAGCGAGAACGCCTGGACCAGGTCGACGGGCTTGGGCCCCTCCAGGAGGCGGTCGATGAAGCCGTCCACCATCTGCTGCACGGCGGGGCGCATGGCCTCGACCCGCTTGATGGTGAAGGTGCCACTGACCATCCGGCGCAGCCGGGCGTGCTCTGGGTCGTCCATCCCGACGAAGCTCATGTCGGTGACGCCATGGCCGTCCCCGCCGCCCTCGCCGTAGGCCCCGCCCTCGTCCTCGCCGCCGTGGTGGGCGATGGGGCTGGGGAAGTTGGGCGCGGCGAAGTCCACGCTCAGTCGGTTGTCGGCGAGCAGGGCCTTCTGCTCGGCGTGGCTGGTCACCACCCACGGGGTCTTGCCGTCCCAGTTCCGGACCTGGAACACCGGGCCGAAGGCGGCCAGCGCCAGCGTTGCCGGGGACGGATCGAACGGGCAGTCGGCGACACGCGGCTCGGGGAAGTCGGGGATGTCGGCTGAGACCGGGCAGGTCTCGTGTGACGTAGTCATGATTCGCTCCTCGTGACGGATGCTCAGCGCTGCAGCGCGGGGGAGGCGTCGGCGGCGTCGACGAGCACCTGCCGGTGCAGGCGGGTCTGCTTGGGCATGTTCCAGCCGAGGACGCCGGTCGGACGGCCGTTGCTGCGGTAGAGGGCGACGAAACGGCGATTGTCCTCGCTGCCTTCGACGATCTCCACATCGGCGTCGGCGCAGAGCATCCCGTATACCTGGATCTTGGCGTTGAACTGGTCGGTCCAGAAGTACGGGATGGGGGTGTAGGCGCGGTCCTCGCCGAGGATGTTGCCGGCGACGACGCCGGCCTGCTCGGTGGCGTTGGTCCGGTTCTCCAGCCGGAACATGGCGCCGTGGCCCTGGTGGTGCCAGCGGGCCACGTCGCCCACCGCGTAGACCCCCTCCGCGGAGGTCCGGCAGCGGGAGTCGCAGACCACGCCGTTGTCCAGCACCAGGCCGCTGCCCTCCAGCCAGTCGGTCACCGGGACGGACCCGATCGCGACCACGACCACGTCTGCGGGCAGCACGTCACCGCTCGCCAACCGGACGCCGCTGACCCGGCCCTGATCCTCCGTCAGCCCGTCGACGGCCGTGCCGAGCAGCAGCCGTACGCCGTGTTCGGCGTGCACCCGGCCGAGCAGCTCACCCACCCGCGGGCCCAACTGACCTGCCATCGGGGCCGCCTGGGGGCCGACCAGGGTGACGGCCGCGCCCAGGCCGCGCGCGGTGGCGGCGATCTCGGCGCCGAGCACGCCGTCGCCGACCACCACCGCACTCGCCGCGGCCAGCAGCTCACGGCGCAGCGCCGCCGCATCCTCCAGGGTGCGCAGCAGATGGACGCCCTGCAGGCCCTCGCTGCCCGGTAAGGGGCGCGGGCGGATGCCGGTGGCCAGTACGACCACGTCGGCGCGCGGCGTCTCCCCGGAGGCGGTGCTGACGGCGCGGGCCGCGGCATCCAGCGCCACCGCCGGATCGCCGAGCACGAACTCGGCGTCCAGCGCGTCCAACACCTTTTGCCCGCGCAGCTGCGTCTGCTCGGGGTCCCAGGCCCCGGAGAGCACCTGTTTGGACAGCGGCGGCCGGTCGTAGGGCAAGTGCCGCTCGGCGCCCAGGAGGGTCAGCGCGCCCCGGTAGCCCTTGCGCCGTAGGGACTCAGCTGTGGCCAGCCCGGCTACGGACGCGCCGACGACCAGCACGCTCTCAGGTGTGCTCACGACTCCTCGCTGAGGTGGATCGCGGCGGCCGGGCAGACGCTCGCGGCTTCGCGTACGGTGCTGTGCTGCTCGGCGGTCGGCTCGGCGTCCAGCAGGATGACGATGCCGTCCTCGTCGCGCTGGTCGAACACCTCCGGCGCGATGAGCACGCACTGGCCGGCGCCGCAGCACTTCACTTCGTCGATGGTGACCTTCACGGCTGGTTCTCCTTGGTGGGGGTGTGGGGTCGGGGCGTGACGGGGGCGAGCAGCAGGCCGGTGATCGCGTCGGTCAGCGACATCGCCGTGTGCTGCCACGGTGGCTGGAGCGCGCCCGCACCCTCGGCGAGGGCGCGCTCCCGTTCGGCGCAGGTATGCACGATCAGCAGCCGTGCCATCTCGCCGCGTTCATGTCGCACGACCGTCGGCAGCCCCGGAAGACGGCGGCCGAGTTCGTGCAGCGTCCTGCGCAGCGGTGGCCGGTCGATGGCTGCCTCACTGACCGCCACCCGCAGCACGGGGTCTGTCATCACCTGGGCGGCGAAGCGTGCGTGCCACGAGGGCGTGCCGAGCGAGTCGAGGTACTCGATGACCGGGCGCACCAGGCAGCCGACCCAGTCCCGGATGTCGTCGCTGCCGTCGATCTCGGCGAGCAGACGCTCCCGGATCTGCTCGACGGGCCCGGCGCCCCTGCTGATCATCGCCTCGATCAGGCCGGTCTTGCTGCCGAAGTGGTAACCCACCGCCGTGTTGTTGCCCTGACCGGCCGCCTCGCTGATCTGACGGCTCGACACCGCGGCCAGCCCCTGCTCGGCGAAGAGCCGCTCCGCGGCGGCCATGATCGCCTCACGGGTCTCCACGGCCCGTTCCGTCCGCACGTTTGCACCGTTCATGTTCACCACCTGACCGGGAGCTCGCGCAGCGGTGTGGTGATGAGGCCCTCGACGCGGCTCAGATCCGCCGGGTCGACGGCGAGGTCGAGGGTGGGCAGGCGGCGCAGCAGCACGCCGAGCACGGTCTGCATCTCGGTGCGGGCCAGCGGCTGGCCGAGGCAGGAGTGCGGCCCGGCGCCGAAGGCGAGGTGGGCGTTGGGGGTGCGCCCCAGCTCCATCTCCTCGCCGTTCGTGAAGGCGTCGGCGTCGCGGTTGGCCGCGGCCATGCTGCACACCACGGTGGTGCCACCGGCCAGCACGGCGCCGCTGGGCACCTCGGTGTTCTCGTGGACGTAGCGGAGCATGCCGAAGCCGGTGTACGGCTCGAAGCGGAGCACCTCCTCCACCGCGGAGCGGATCAGCGAGCGGTCCAGCAGCAGCTGCTCCCAGCGACTGCGGTCGGCGAGCAGCACGGCCGCCATGGTGGTGATGAAGCCGGCGGTGGTCTCGTGCCCGGCCAGCAGCAGCCCCTGGCCAGTGGCGGCCAGGGCGAGGTCGGTCATCGGCCGGCCCTCGGCGTCGGTCGCGACGATCAGCTTGCTGATCAGGTCGTCCTGGGGGTCGCGCCGCTTCTCCTCGATCAGGGCGGCCATGTACTCGCCGAAGTCGCGGTGTGCCGCCTGCATCTCCTCGGCGGTGTACTTGGAGAGGCTGAGGAAGGTGTCCGACCAGCGCTTGAAGTCGTCCTGGTCGCTCTCCGGGACGCCGAGCATGTCGCAGATGACGTACACCGGCAGCGGGAAGGCGAGCGCCTGTACGAAGTCCGCGGGCTGCTCCTGCTCCAGCATCTCGTCGATGAGCCGGTCGGCCATCGCCTCGATCTTCGGCACGAGCGCCTGCATGCGCTTGGCGGTGAACCACTTGCCGACCATCCGGCGCCAGCGCTCCTGGCCGAAGTCGTTGAGCGCCCGCGCCATCGGGCTGTCGAAGATGTCGCCCGCATCGCTGGCGCTGATCCGGGCCGCATCGGGCCGGGTCAGGCCCTCCCGGCTCAGGCGCGGGTCGGAGAGCGCGACCTTGACGTCCTCGTAGCGGGTGAGCAGCCTCGCCCGGTCGCCACTGGGCAGCGCAATGTGCGCGACAGGGCACTTCTTCCGCAGCTCCGGCCACTCGACGGGGGGTACCAGCGGGCCGGCGGTCGGCAGCGGGTAGTTCAGCACATCTTCGGGCTGGAGCTCGGTCATGAGCACTCCTCGGGTTCCGTTTCTGGCTGTCGCTGCTCAGCCAACTCCGCCAAGATTATTTAAGTCAAGCGCTTGACTTAAAGTGAGGATGAATTGTCCGCGTACGACCTGTGAGGGCCCCGGAACATGCCGCGTTCTCTGCAGCCAAACTCCGGGCTCACGCCGTCGGCCCGCGCCCCGTCCCGGCGAACTCGTGGGCACCACACGGGAGTTTCGTCGGTGTCCCTACTCGGGGCGGTGGGTCCGGCCGCTGTGGGCGCGGGCGCGGCCCTCGCCTGCGCTGTCTCGACGCGAAGGGACAGCGGTTCTACGACTGGGCCGTCATCGACCTCGCCGAGGCAGACCCGGGTCGCACCAGCTCCTGGTCCGCCGCAAGCGCACCACCGGTGAACTCGCCTACTACCGCTGTCACTCCACCACGTCGGCGTCCCTGGCCACCCTGGTCAAGGTCGCAGGTTCCAGATGGCGGGTGGAGGAGACCTTCCAAAGTGAGAAGGGGCTGGCCGCACTGGATGAGCACCAGGTCCGCCGCTACCCTTCGTGGGCCCGGTGGGTCACCCTCGCGATGCTGGCCCATGCCTTCCTCGCCGTCGTCCGCGCTGATGAACATACACAGCAACCCACACCGGACGACCTGATCTCGCTGACCTGCAACGAGATCCAGCGCCTGTTCATCACTGTCGCCGTCCGGCCCGAGCACGGCCCGGCCTACCGACTCCGCTGGTCTGCCTGGCGGCGCCGCCACCAGGCGCGATCACGGGCCAGTCATGCAAGCCGCATCCCAGACATGAAGATCACAACAGTATTGGACACCAAAACCCGAAGCGGGCTGGGCAGGACAGGAGGCAGGCTACGACCGTCGCGCCGATCAAGGCACCAAGATGTCCCACCACCTGGTCGCGGGTGAGCTCAGCCTCGCCTGGGACGCCCCCACCTGTGTGCCGACCCGGACCAGCAGCTGATCGTCTGGAGCGCTGAACCCGGCTCGCGCGCCCACGAGGGGCTGTGCTCCCTTTCCTCTTGGGCGGCGACCCGGCTGGCGGCGAATCCCTAGCCCGGGGGATGATCGAACGGTGCCTGGCCGCCGGACACCGCGTCGGCTGGGTCACCGGTGATGGCGTCTACGGTGGCGACCCGAAGCTGCGGAGGGCTTTGGAGGTTCGCGGCATCGGCTACGTCCTCGCGGTGCCCTGTTCGGCCGAAGTGCCCACCGGCGCAGGCACGTTCCGCGCCGATGCCCCTGGCGCGGAAGGTGCCGAAGCGGGCTCGCGCCGGTGATGGACTGATTGGCGCGCTACTCTCTCGGCCATGTCAGAGACCCGGCGAAGACTGGTTACGGCCTTTTGGGCCGTGGACCGCGTCCTTGGCGGTGAACGCCCGCCGACATGCACACAGAAGTTCGCAGCCCGGCATCCGGTGGTCCTGTTCCCTCTGACGGGAGCAGTGTGGGCCGCCTACTTCCTGTTGCTCCCAGACGTGCAGCCGTCGGACTACGTCATCGCGCCGATCGGCGGCTTTCTGCTTGGCGGGATCTTCGGGCTCACGGCGCTGTACGAGAGGCATCGACAGCGCCGTCTGCGACGGCTGGGGCTGTGGGACGGCTCGTGAGAGAGCGATCCCAGACATGACGATCGCGATCTACAGTTGGCGCATTAACGGCCGTTGCGGAAACAAATCTCGCCCCACTCGACGTTGTTGATCTCCGATGCGATATCGGGGGTGGTCGGCTTGAGGTTGTTTCGTACGGGCACAACGCAAAGCGGCGTGACCGAGGTCACGCCGCGGCTTGCTGAGGTTGAGGCAGATGTGCAGGGCCTCGTCGAGGCGCACATGGAGATGCTGCTGGGCGTCCGTTTCCTGGCGAGCGAGTACGGCACCGGGCCGGTCCATGGGGGACGGATCGACTCTCTCGGGCTGGACGAGAACGGATCGCCGGTAATCGTCGAGTACAAGCGCGGCGTCGACGCCGGCGTCATCAATCAGGGTCTCTTCTACCTGGCGTGGCTGATGGACCACCGTGCCGAGTTCGAGGACCTGGTCCGCGACCGGCTCGGGGTGACGGCCGCGTCCCAGGTCCTGTGGAGCGGTCCACGCCTGGTCTGCATCGCCGGCGACTTCACCCGCTACGACGTGCATGCCGTGCGCGAGCACCGGCGCTCGATCGACCTGGTCTGCTACCGACTCTTCGGCAGTGACCTGCTCGGGCTTGAGACGGTGGCCTCCGTGAGCGGCGGCATGCAGGTGGGCCGCCGGGTGCGGCGCCAAGCGGTTGCCCGGGCGGCGGCCGACGTCCAGGGCGCGTCGATGGTGGAGTTGGCGGGCGCGGTCGACGAGGTCCTGCTCGGGCTCGGGGACGGTGTGAACCGGGTTGAGCGTAAGCAGTACCGGGCGTATCAGCGGCTGCGGAATTTCGCCTGCCTGTGTCCGCCGCAGCGGAGCAAGCTGCTGGTCTACCTGAAGGTCGACCCTGAGGACGTCGATCTGGTTCCGGGCTTCACCCGGGACGTGTCGGGTCTCGGTCACCATGGGACGGGTGATCTGGAGGTGCAGCTCCGTACGCCGAGGGACGTGGAGCGGGCGCAGGATCTGTTCCGGGCAAGCTACGCGGCGGCGTGATCGGATGCCGCTGCCTGCTTCTCGGCGGGCTGCGCTTCGTGACGTGTCTGCGGTCGTAGGTGGAGCCTCTCGACGTGCGGGCAGGGCGTGGCGGTGGACTGTCAATGGTGCGCGGGATCGCCGTTGCCCCGCTCGTGTGCGCTAATGATCAGCGTGAACGGCTGGCGGCTGGGCCCGCCGGAGCGGCTGGCGGACTGGTAGCGAGGCGGGTCCTGTGCTCGTGGCCCGCGGGCTGAACCTGGCGCGTGCCGGTCTCGGTGGCGAAGGTCTCGGAGAGATCGGCCAGTAGCGAACTCGGGGTGTGCGGGGACGCGCTGATGGTCCAGGTGGGTCGGTCAGGACCGGGGCCGGCCCAGACGGTCCAGGTGGCCAGTACTGGCTCGGGTGCTGGGCGGTGAAGGCGTCGAACTGGACGCCCGGGTCCCCGGCGGGGGACGTCCAGCGGATCCATCGCCCGTCCACGGTGTGCTTCCATCCGGCGTCGGAGAGGGGCTGCGTGGCCGCGGCGACCATTTTCTCGTCCACCGCGGCACCGATGGGCGTGTCCCAGCCGTCGCCATCGGCGAGGTGGTCCAGCAACCCCTCCAACACTGGGGCAGGGGTGGCGCCGGTCGGGTGAGGACCCACATGCGGTCGGAGACGGGTGTCTCGTAGGCCGCCACGGTCCAGGCGGTCTCGTGAGCGGGCGTCTCGTGGACGCGCTCGATGCGCAGGGTCTGGGACTCGTGGATGGCGTGGGTCGTCGCGTCCGACCATGTCCGCCACTTTTCCCATTCGCTGTGGGAGTCGATGAATGCGTCGAGGAGCGCGTCGTGGTCGCCGGCATCGGCCAGGTAGGCCGGGACGGTCTCCGGCTCCGGGCGGGCCGGTTCGGGGTCGGCTGCGGCGTGGGCGAGCGGGGTGCGGGCTTCGGCGGCGGTGCATTCGGTGTCGGTCAGGGGTGCCGGGCCGGGGCGCATCTCGGCGCCGTGTACCTTCTCGAAGGCGAGCATGGCCTGGGCGGGTGAGTCGAAGGTGTCGGCGATCTGACGCAGATGGTCCTCGCCGTGGAGGTAGACGGACTTGCCGCCTCGGTGGAGGTAGGTGCCGACCGCGACGGTGGTGTGGCCGTCGTGGGCGTGAGCGTGGATGAGCAGCTGGCCGTGGCGGATGTCGTCGTGGATCTTCTGGGCCTGATCGGAGACCTCTCGGATCTCGCTGCGGGTGCACCACGGCATCGGGTAGTTGGCCCAGGTCCATTCCTCGTCCATGGCCTCCCGGAGCCGAGGGGTGATCTCGACCGAGATGCCCTCGGCGCATAGATGCTTGGCTGTGTCCTTGGTCCAGTAGGGCTCCTCGTGGTCGATGCGGACCAGGACCAGGACGTTGTCGGCGACGACGGTCCAGTCGGCTGCCTCCAGGCCCAGGTGGGCAACGTGGGCCTGGAGGCCGGTCAGGACGGCGGTCACGGCGCTGGGATGGGTGGGTGGGTGTCGAGGCGGACGTGGGCGCCGATGCTGGAAATCACGTGGGGTGTCGTTTCTTCTGCCGGTGGCCGGGCCTTCGGGTCCGGCCACCGGCGTGTGCGGGGTGCTATCGGGTTGCTCGCGCGGTGCGGGAGACGGGCGCGGCCATGGCGGTCGGAGGGCCGGCACGGGTGGTGGGCGGGCCGGCACGGGTGGTGGGCGCGGGACGCGGTCGTGGTGTCGGGGCCGTTCCGGTGGCGTGCTGCCAACGGGTGCGGACCGCGCCGATGTCGGCGAGGCAGCGGCGCGCGCCGACGACGAGCTGGAACGGGGTGTTCGCCGGGTCGCCGGCGTACGCCTCGATCTGTCGGCCAGTGAGATCGGCGGTGGCCAGGAGGGAACGCTGCAGGGCGCGCTCGCCCCAGTGCTCCACGGATCCAGCAGGTTCGGCCAGCATGCGGAGCACCTCGCCCGGGTCACTTCCGTCGCCTAGCAGGCCGCGCTGCTGGGCCTCCCACAGGACCGTGACGGGGTCGACGGGCTCGCGGCGGCGAGCCAGGGCGGTCAGGCACTGCCAGAGACCGGCGTGCAAGGGCAGGGTGAGGTCGTCCGGGAGCAGCCACCGGGCGGACTCGATGTCGGCGGGGCAGGCGGTGGCGGTCGCGAGCAGCAATCGCTCCTCCTCGACCGCCTCCATGTAGTCAGGTGGGACGGGCGGCGATGGTGCCTCGGTGCGGGGCAGCACGCCGGCGCGTGGTGGGAAGCGGGCTGCGATGTCGTCCACGACCGCGGTGAGCGCGTCGGCCTCGGCGAGCACTGTCTGGACGGGGTGTGGGAGGGAGGCATCGTGGACGGTCTGGACGAGGCGTTCGGCGGCTGCCTGCAGGCGGCGGCGGGCGTGTTCGGCTTCGACCATGCGTGCGTAGGCCGGTGCGTGGCGGGGCCAGGGGCAGACCTGGACGAGGGCGTGCAGGTCTGAGGCGGTCAGTCCGCGTGCCTGCTCGCGAGCCGCGGCGAGTACGCGGTCGAGCCATTTGGTGTTCTTCGCGTGGTCGGCCGGGTCGGGGGGCGGCAGGGTGCTGATCGCGGCGAACAGGGCGGAGTGTGCTGCTGTGGAGAAAGAGTCGGCGGAGATGCCGGTCACGTCGCCGAGACGGTGCGGCTCGAGGAGGAGGGCGCCGAGGAGGGCCTGCTCGACGTGGAACACCGGCTGCGGTGGTGAGCTGGCGTAGAGGTCGTCTTCGTCGGGTTCGTAGGCTTCTGGCATCAGGCGGCGAGAGTGAAGTCGTCGGGGTCGAGGGCGACGCCGAGGTGCGGTGCGAGGAGGTGGCCGGCGAGCAACGGCGGTACGGCGTTGCCGATCTGCGAGAACTGTTGGCCCTTGTTGCCGGCCCAGGGGTAGTCGGCCGGGAAGGTTT
Source organism: Streptomyces sp. NPDC001137 (assembly GCF_040298885.1). NCBI lineage: Bacteria > Bacillati > Actinomycetota > Actinomycetes > Kitasatosporales > Streptomycetaceae > Streptomyces > Streptomyces sp. NPDC001137. The sequence goes on along the minus strand of NZ_JBEPBA010000028.1, from coordinate 79,537 downwards.
GCAGGAGGCCGGCCTCGCGGGCGGTGATCCGGATCCGCTCCGGCACTGCCGACGCGTCCGTGCCGGTGTCCGTAGTCGGAGGCGAGGTGGGTTCGGCGACCCAGGTGCACTCGTTGGCCCGGTGCCCGAAGAACAGCGTGCCTGCCGGCTCGGACAGCGGACGGACGGTGGCGTTGGCCTGGTTGTTGCTGCGCAGGGACCAGGACCAGCGGTGCGCCTCGGCGGTGAACGCCGGAGCCGGAAGGTGGGCGGCCCGGTGCTCGTGTGTGCCGTGCCGGTCCGCCCATCCAGCGCCTTCACGACGGGATCGAAGGACCCCTCCGTCCCTCCGGGGCATCCAGGTGCCGCGCTCCCGGGCGTCGGAGAGTGTCTTGCGGGAGCCCGACGGGAATGGTTCGGGTCCGCCGCCAGGCCCGCCACCGGCGCAGACGGTGGGAACGGGCCGGTCGGTCGCGCCCCACCCCAGGGCCTCGGCCATGCTCACCCAGCGGGCGCGGCCCGGCCCGAACAGTGATTCCGGCTCGGCGACTTGGGAGTGCGTAGGCATGGGAGGCTGGGCCGTACGGACCCGGGAGGCCAGCAGGATCGCCCGCCTCCTGGTCTGCGGAACACCGAAGTCGGCGGCGTTGAGGATCCCGTACCAGACCGAGAACCCCCACCCGCGCAGAACGGCCGCATACTGCTTCCACAGCGGCAGGACGTCCGGCACCTCCTCCATGGCGACCCAGTCGGGCTCGCCGACCGTGTTCAGTGCATGCAGGTAGCGCATCGGCTCGGCCGCGAGCAGGGAACGCTCGTCACGGCACGCGGCGAGGAGCCGTTCGCGGGTGTCGCGTCCGGCGGCCAGGTCCTCGACCGCCGCATGCACCAACGGCTGGTCGAGCAGGCCGAGACGCTTGCCGGCCATGCTCCACGCCTGGCACGGCGGGGAAGCGATCAGCCCGCGCGTGCGGCCGATGAACGGCCAGGTCGGATACAACGCCACGTCGGTCCGGATGGTCAACTGTCCAGCCGCAGCACGGGTCTTGCACGCCCATTCATCCCATTCCAGCCCGACGTCGCGCGCGCCAAGGACATGCAGTGCCCGGCTCCAGCCGCCAGGCCCCGCGAAGAGATCGAGTATCACGTGGCCAGCCCGAAGTCGTCCTGACTCAGGGCATCGGCGTCGCCCCGGCACGCCCAGGGCGAGCAGCCGTCCTCGACGCCCTTCTCCAGTACGTCGGCCTCGTCCGCACCGATCCGCAGGGTGGCCCGCTCCGCCGCGGTGACGTGGTCGATCGGCGCCTTGCTCAGCGGGACGCGGGAGCGGTGCAGAAATGCCTCACCAAGCAGACGGCTGCCCGACGCGTTGGCGCGGGCATTACCCTGCCGGATGGCCGCGTCGAATTCGACGACGTCCGCCCACTCGGACGGCGATGTGTCCCTGAAATGCCTCCATTGTGCATTTCCGTGGAACGGGCAACCCAGGCAGCTCGATTTCGGCGTATCGGCAAGACCGAGCGAGGTCAGGTATCGCACGCAGTCGGACCTGCTCCAGGACAGATCCAGAAGAGGATGCCGGTTGCGCATGTACTTGACGTCGGCATCCTTGGCGCGATGGAATTCATCGGTCGAGATTCCCACCCATTGTTCGACGAACACTCCTGCGGGGATGCGGGCCGGGTAGGGATAGCCGAGCAATTCGCGAACCTTCTGCTTTATCGGCTTTACCTTATATTCGCCCATACACTGCCTCCGGGTCATTCCAGGTCGCCCGTCCTTGTTGAGGATGTGGAGAGGCATGGATGCGAACCGGTGATCCGGGTTCAGGGCGTCACTGCGAATGTCTCCGGACGATACGCGAAGTACCGGAATTCCGGCAGGCCTGGCTATCTCCTTTTCCATACGGTCAAGGTGATTATAAACGGCTTCGGGTTCCCATCCGGTGTCTGCGAAAATCGCGTAGTCGACCCTTGGAAGGACGCCCTCTGCTGACAGGGCGAGGAGGGTGCTGGATTGAACCCCCGCACCAAGGGAAAGGGCGCGGAATTGGGGCTGGTCTGAAATGATCTGTCCTGGGGGGTGGGGGAATTTGGGGTGTGCCCTAATTGCCGCCGATGCGTCAGCGGCTGAAGGAAATCAGCCGGTCGCGGGATATGGCGTGGTAGAGGGCTGGGATGTGGTCGAGGAGGTCGACGGCCGACTCGATGAACTGCTGTGGTGACGGGCCGACCAGGACGACCCGTCCTGATCTGGCGTCGGCTTGGCGGCGCCGGTTCTCTACGGCGCGGGCAAGGGCTGCGGTCAGTTCGGCGCCCGCGTCCTGGGCGGCCTTGGCGATCTGCGCGACTCGGTCAAGGAGCAGCAGGTCCGTGGGCGAGGGCTGCGCCGCGTGCGGGGCGAGGTCGAGGAACAGCCGCAGGGCGGTGCCGGCGAGTTGCTGGGCCTCGGTGATCCGAGCGGCCAGAGTGTGTGCCTGTTCGGCGGGGCGGGAGTGCAGGGCCCGGCGCAGCGTGAACGCGTCGGCCGTGATCCGGGCCAGGGCCGGGTTGATGGGGTCAGGCACGGATCTCCATGGCGGTGTGCGGGTTGAGGGCCTGGGCGAACGCGGCGGTCAGTGCTGGTGCCCGCTCGGGGGCGGTGGTCAGGGCGCGGACGACGGGGGTGCCGATGACCACGGCGTCCACCAGCGGAGCGACGCGTGCCGCGAGGGCGGGGGTGGAAATCCCTACGCCCGAGACCACGGACAGGGGGCTCGCGGCGCGCAGGCGCTCGGTGAAGTCGGCGAGAGCCGGGATGTCGAGCGGCCCGCGATAGCCGGTGGGAGCCGTGCTTGCGGGCGCGTAGAGCCATCCCGACGCGCCGGCGAACACCCTGGCGAGGTCGGTTTCAGCGCTGTGGTGCGGGACGAGGCGTGGTGTGTGAAGGTTCGCGGCCTTCGCTGCGTCCTGCCAGCGGGCTGCCTGGTGGTCGGACAGGTCGACGACCATCACGCCGGCGGCACCGGCGTCGGCGAACAGATGGGCCAGGCGTTCGGGGCCGTGTCGGTCGACGGGTTCCCAGTAGGTCATGACGACGGTCGGCCGCAGGCGCGCGGCATGCTCGACCGTGCGGACCGTATGGTCGTGGACGTTCGCGTGCTGCAGGGCGCGGCGGTAGGCCGCCTGGATGACGGGTCCGTCGAGGCTGGCGTCATGGTGGGCGAGGCCGACCTCGAACAGGTCGGCACCTGCCCGTGCGATCTGGTCGACCTGACGGCGCTCGACGTGGGGTGGGCACAATCCGGCGGGAACGAACACGCCCAGCGCGCATGGGGGTTGGGCCAGGATGGTGCGAAGGGAATCAGTGGTGGCCAGGGGGTGCCTTTCTCGGCAGTCGGGCTGTCGCTGCAGGTCAGCGGTGGCGTGCGACCGGTGAAGTCGGGGAGCGCCGGAGCGCTGGCGTTCCGGCCGTGAGTGGCCTGCTGGCCGGGTGCGTTGTCCGCGGTGGGCGGGCTGCTGAAGGCGGGAGCCACCCGGTCGAGGGCCTGAGCGATCTGCTGGGCCTGGTCGTGGGCGTCAGCGAGCTGCTTGGCGACGTCGTCGGGGAGCCGGTCCCATTGGGCTCGGTACTGGTAGCGCTGGATGATCTCGGCGGCATTGCGCAGCTGCTCGGCGACCTGCCGCAGGACTGCGGTCTTCTGCTCCGGGGCGGTCGCGGTGTGCGTGGCCTGCAGCAGCGAGTCCAAGGCGGCGGGCAACGGCTCGTCTTGCGTGGGGAGGCCGTAGAGGGCGGCGTGCAGTGCCTGGGCGTAGACCGTCACGGGCCCGCCCCGACCTCGCCTGCGGTATTCGACGGGGGCTTGACGGCGGGCACCGAAGCTGACGGTCGCGTCTCGGGGAGCGGCACCGGGGTGGAGCTGGTCAGCGAGAGCGCGGGCGAGAGCATGCACGGTGGGGGTGTCGGAGGACGTGGTAACTCCTCGGATGGCGGTGATGGCGTCTGCGAAGGTCGTCAGCGGGTGCGGCGACGGGCCGAGGGCGTGGTCTGCGGGCCGGTGCCAGCAGTTGGGCGGCGGCGGGCGCTGGCGGGGATGTCGGCTGGTGTGGGGATGCCGAGCTGGACGCGCGCGCTGAGACCGTGGGCGTATGCGTGCGCCTCGGCAGCCGTGACGACGCCGAGCAGTCCGCGCTCGTCCAGCCCCTGCTGCGGGCGGTAGAGCGAGCCGTCTGCCGTGGGTGCGAAGCCGTGCTGCTCCAGGAGCGAACGGGCGCTGGTGGTCTTGGCGGTCACCGCAACGGTGCCGTCACCGAACTGGAAGTGAAGGTCTGGGTCGACTGCCTGATGGTCGGGGCTCCAGCGTGTCGTCCAGGAAAGGTCGATGAGGTCGTGTGTGGGCTAGTAGCCCGTACATCGCAATTCCGGCGCGCTCGTGTGCCTCCTGCGCGGTGCCCGGTGGCAGCAGGTAGAGCCTGCGGCCGAGGTGTTCACGGGAGAGGAAGCCGGCCTCGGTAAGCAGCAGATCGGCGTCGCGGATGCGACGGTTGAGGACGACGAAGGTGTGTCCGTCGTCGGTGGACCCGATGAATACATCGGGAAACTCCAGAAGAGACACGGTGGTCCAAGGGGTTCGGCGGGCTGCAGGCCGGGAGGGGCGCCAGCGGCGCGCTGGGACGGACTGACTGGAACGTCAGGGCGTGCAGCAGATGGGAGGAAAGGGGAAGACCAACGGGTCTCCGCGCGTGCCGCGCTCGTTTTCGGGCTGCTGGTTGGTCGGGCGGTGGTGAGTGCAGGGAGCCGTTGGAGTGCTTGGCGGTGGTCTCGGGGACGCTTCCGCCTTCTGCGTCGTCTCAGCGTGTCCTGCGGATGGCGTCTGTGGCCGCCTTGGCGATGGCGACGGGAGCGCTGGAGGGCTGGGGCAGGTGCAGCAAGGTGGTCCCCGGCAAGTGGTGGGACTTCGCGGTGAGGGTGAGCTGGAGTACGGCGCAGCCGGCGGTCGTGAGCTGCTTGACGCGGGTGACGGCTTGAGCGGTTTCGTCGCTGGCGTACCGGGCGTCGGTGACGATCACGAGGAGGCGGCCGGCGCCGGGGCGGCTGAGTTCGAGGCCTTGGTCGAGTGCGTCGATGGCGTCGCCGAGGTTGTGGTGGCCGCCGTTGGCATCGAACGTCGTCACGCGCTCTGGTGCTCGGTGGGTGGGCCGGATCAGTGCGGTCAGGTGCCTGTCGTAGGCGATGGTGGCGGTAAGGGAGTCGGGGTCGGTCAGGGCTGCGGCGCGTGCCACGATCCAGGCAGCGGACGCGACGGGCGCGCAGGCGGCACGCATGGAGCCGGAGACGTCGACGGCGATACCCACACGCAGCGGTGGGGTGGGGGAGTTCCGGCGGCGGGTGTGGGTGAACGGTTCCGCGGTGGGGACCGACCCGGCCGCGCGCTGGGCGTCGCGGGCGAGGGCCGCGCGCATGTTGAGGCGGCCGGGCGGGGTGGGGCTGGTGGTCCGCTCCTCGGTCCGCTCGCGGTAGGCGGCGGCACGCAGGGCGCGGCTCAGGCGCGCGGCGGCACTTTGCTCGGCGGCGGTGGGCCTGCGGGTGCCGGTGATGGGATTGCTGTGGGGCGCGGGTGTGCCGTCGGGGTTGACGGTGCCGCGGGTGTTGAAGACCGACTTGGCGGTGGCGGCGGCTTTGCGTCGCTGGTCGGCCCGCTGGGCGCGGTCCTGAGTCTGCGCTTTGGACTGCGCGTCGATGGCGTTGGTCGCTGCGGCCTGTGCCGCGAGGTCGGCGGCGTCGGTGGCGGCCGTGCTGTCCATGACGATCCCCACGGCGCCGGACAGCAGGTCGGTGAGGTTGTCCGGCACGGGCAGGGCGGGGGCCGCGGTGTCCAGGGCGTCGCACCATTTTTGAGCGTGCGCGAGCATGGTCGTGGCGTCGTGGTCGGCGCACTGGTGGGCTGCGGTCCAGATGCGGGTGAGGGTGGTCAGCAGGTTTGCGCCCAGCACCTTTTCGCACAGATCGGCGACGGCCCGGGTCTCGCCGGCGTCCAGGATGCCGACGTCACGGCGGCCGAGGACCAGGGCCGCCACGGCGGCGGCCTGCTCGATGCCCTTCAGGGTGGGGTGGGCGATGTCGGGCATGACCAGGGTTCGGGCACTGGTGCGCAGGTACGTGCGGTCCGTGGGCCGCGTGATCAGGTGTGCGCCTTCGACGCGGCTCTCCTCCAGCAGGAGCGCGGCCTCGACGACACGGGGGCTGGCTCCGGCAGGCTGTGTCCAGACGGAGTGGGCGGCGTGTGCGGCCTCGTGGACGAACACTCCCCAGGCGGCGGGATAGCGCTCCTCGTCGCCCACGATCCGCGGATGGATCTCGTGGGGCTTCAGCGGGGCGAACAGGCCGGCGTCGAACTCGACCTCGCCCAGAGTGGGGAAGAACGCGGCCGGTGCGCCGCTGCGCGTGCCGGGGCGGCAGGTGACGAGGAGGTCCTGGCGGCCGGAGAGGGCGACCAGCCGGTCGCCGAGTTCGGCTCCCACGCGCAGCCACGCGGCCGGGGAGGAACGGGGTTGCGCGGGCGGGGCGCCGTCGTCGTCCCAGCGCGCGAGGTCGGCGTCGTCGTCCGGCGTGGTGGCGGGGGACTGGACGTGGTGGTGGGCGCTCATCGCGCGTGGCCCCGGTGTGCGGAGCCGGTGCTGCCCGGGGGCTGCCGGACGGCCGTGGCGGGGAGCTGTTTGCCGAGGGTGAGGGGCGCGATCTTCTTGACGCCGACAGCCTTGATGACGGCGGCGGCGACGATGTCGCGATCCTCCACAGGAGCGATGCCGACCAGGTTCGCGAGCGCGGCTTTGGTGCCGAGGACGGCCTCGGTCTTCTGGTAGCTGAGCAGCTCTCGCAGTTGGGGGGCCCAGCCCAGCTCGCCGAGTTCGACTTGGTGGGCGAGGTGTCGGGCGACCCGGACCACCCGGGCATCGATCCTCAAGGCCAGGGCGAGGTCATAGTCCGTGCCGATCTGGATCTGCACGCTGAACCGGCTCGCGAGTGCCTCCGTCAACACCGCGCCGTGGACGCCGGGGTTGTGGCCCGCCACCACGTAGAAGCCCGGCTCGGCCTTGATGGTCTCGCCCTTGTGGGCCTTGACCTGGATCTGCCTGCGCCCGTCCATCGCGGGATACAGCGCCGCCAGGACCTTCGGTGAGATCAAGGTGGCATCGTCGATCAGCAGGGCGCGGCCCTCGGTCATCGCGGTGACCAGCGGACCGTACTGGAAGACGTAGGCTCCCGCGTCGTCCTGTGTGTACTCGCCGATCAAGTCGCCGACCGTGGTGTCGCCGTCACCGGCGACGGTGAGCAGGTCCGGGAACGCCGCCTCCACCAGCGACGTTTTGCCCGTGCCCGGAGGGCCGTAGAGCAGCACCGGCACGTCGGCGTCGCGCAAGCGATTCAACGCCTCGACGTCGGGCAGATCGGCCAGCTCCCGGGGGTGGTAGAGCTGGCCCCCCGCGCGGCGGATCGGGCCGGTCTGCCTGGGCGTGGATGCTGCGGGAAAGGTCGTGCGGGCCTTGGCCGCCTGGGCGCGGGGAGAGTGGGTGCCCGGTGGGCTGATCACAGCGGTCTGCGCGGCTGCGGCGGTTTTCGCGTTCGCGCGGAACTCCGGTTGTCCACTTCCGCCTTGGTCGGCCTCACCGCGTCGCACCAGGGTGAGGGCGGCGTTGCGGACGGCGCCGTGGGAGTGGCCCAGCTGCCTGGCCATGTCCCCGATGGTGAGCGTGTCCGCCGGCCGGTCGGCCAGCAGCCGGGCCACCTTGGCCCGTAGTTCGCCGCCCTTGGTGCGCGCTGGACTGGTAGGCGTTCCGGGTGTGGTCAAAACGAGGCGGCCCCTTCAACAGGTGCGGGTGCGGGTTGGGTTGGCGATGCGCTGGAGAGGCTGGCCGCTCTCGAAGCGGATCACGGACTGTGCCGACATCGGCGACCGGGCCAACCGGGGCGTACCGTCGGCGCTCACCGGCCGACCGAGGGCTCGGTCCAGGTGCAGGGGATGGCCGGCGACGAGCAGCTCGCCGGCTGCCGAGCAGGCCCGTGCGTCCGCTCCGTACCGGGTTCCGTCGCTCGGCAGGCGCAGCCTGGCGTCTCTTCGAAGCCGGACTGGAGCAGGATCCGCCGGGCGGCGGCGTTGTAGCCGGTGGTGGTGATCTCGCCGGTGATGGCATGCCGGATCGGCATGAACGGCTCTGCTGGTGCTTCGGGCAAGGCGGATCTCCTATCGGTGGTGGCGGGAAAGTGGTGGGGTGTTGGGCGAAGGCGAGGCGGGCCCGGAGCTTCCAGCACATCAACGGCGCGTGGCTGGACCACGAACGATGGGCAATGACTGCCGACATGCTCCAGGGCGGGCCTCACCGCCCCGCAGCTACCTGACTCGCCTTTCCGCACGTTCTGATAGCCGGATGCACCAACAGGGTGGCGCCGTCGTCGAGGTGGCGGGCCACGGGCCGGCCGACGATGGCCACGGCGCGCAGGATGCCGGTCTCGTCGGCGGCGCCGACGGCGAAGATCTGCCCTGCAGGCGCTGGGTGGTGGCGGTGCCAGGTGCGCACGAAGTCCTTCGCCTGGCGTGAGCGGACCGGCACCAGGTGCAGCGAAGTGGCGCTCACACGGCCTTCCCGAAGTCGGACTGCTTCGGTGCGTGCTTCGCGACGGCGCGGGCAGTGATCGCCGCGGACGCGCGGGCGGACGCCGCGGACAGTTCCTCCGCCCCGGGCTCCCGGTACCACGGCCGTAGGTCGAGCATGGCGGCGCGCATGCCGGTGGCGAAGCAGAGCGCGGTCCCCTTGGGCAGGGCGCGGATCGCGTCGGCGGGCAGGATCCGCTCCTGCCGCATGCTGACCGAGGTCGACTTCCCTGACTCCGAGTGCGAGGTGGACGTGGTCTCCACGTCGTGGTCGCCGATCAAGCGGCTGAGCTTGTCCGCGAAGTCGGGGTCGTCGATGCCGGAACCGATGACCTTGACGGTCGAGGCGGACCACATGGCGTCCATGCCCGCGTCCCCCCAGACCTTTTGGCCCTGGCGGTAGGACTGCAGGATCGTGATCGGGATGATCCCGCGGCTGCCGAGGTGGGAGTACAAGTCCGGCAGGTCGCTGATCTTGCACACGTTGGCGGCCTCGTCGAGGATCGCCAGCATCGGAGGGTCGAGGCGTCCGCCTGCGCGCTCGGCTTGCGCGGTCGCGGCCCGCATCACCGAGTCCGCGCACGCGGCGATCAGCGCCGATGCTCCGCCTCCGCCGTCTTTGCTGAGCAGGAACAGCGTGTCGGTGGACGTGACGAACTGCTCCGGCCGGAATTCCGGGACGTCCTTCTGCGGTGTCACCCAGGCGGCGATTTCCGCGTTCAGGAGCGAGGAGGCGTACTGCCGGGCGGTCTCGTAGATGCCGTCTCGGGTTTCGGGCGGCCCTTCGACGGTGCCCTTGAGCTGAGCGGCGACGGCGGTGAACCCGTGGTCGCGCAGGATGTCCAGCGGCGTGCGGTCGGCGGGGAAGGCGAGCCACTGCATGATGTCGGTGATCGGCCGCTTGTCGAGCGCTGCGGCGAGGAGCAGCTGGGAGAGGATGTTGCTGCCGGCCTTGGACCAGAAGTCGCCCTGCTGGGAGGCGTCCACCGAGGCGGCGAGGAAGTGTCCGGCGAGCCGGTTCGCCCCGTCCAGGGTGGTTGCACTGGCGAGGGGGTTCCACCACATCTCGCGGGCGGCGTGCGCGATCTGTTGTGGATCCATGGTCCACACCGTCCCCGCCCGGGCCCTCGCCTCGTAGGCGGTGGTGAAGGCGTCGCCGGCGGCCTTGTTCGACGTCAGCAGGACCGGGCCGGGTGCGCCAAGCATGGACGGGATGGCGAGCGAGGTGGTCTTGCCGGACCGGGGCGCCATGATCGCGACAGCGACGTCCTCGAACCCCATCCTGACCTCGTGCCGGCTGCCTTGCAGGTTGCCGAGAAGGATGCCGGTGTCCTTCGCGTCGATGTGCTTGCTGTCCTTCAGGCTGGGGCGCAGGGAGCGGGCTTTGTCGGTGATCGCCTTGGCCATCAGCGGCTCGATGTCCCGGGCCTTGGCCATGTCGGTGAACTTCGTCCGGCCGCCGCTTCGGTTCTTGTGCCGGGCCCACAGGATGCCCGCCCCCACCCCGAAGGCCAGGAGCAGGAGAACGGGGACGATGCGGGCACCGATCAGCAGGGACGTTTCGCCTGCGTGGGGCCAGACCTGCTCGGGATGGAGCAGGGCCTCGGTCGGTTGGTACGGGGCCCAACTGGTGCCGGTGAGGTAGGCGGTGATGTTGCCGGACAGCCAGGCCAGGTGGGACAGGGGGACGACGACGGCGAGCACGCCGAGGAGAAGGCGCAGGACGAGGTCGTATCCGTCGGTGTTGCTGCTGGAGGAGGAAGGGGGCAAGGGCTACGTGCTTCCGGGCGGGGAGGTGAGGGTCAGCGGCTGCGGGTGTTCCTGGCCGACTGCTGCCGCGAGGGGATCGAGACCCTCGGCGCGGTCACGCGCCGGGCAGCGAGGGTTTGGACGCGTTCTTCCAGCGCCCCGGCGACGTACACGGTGCGCACATCCGTGGTCTGGCGGGTGACGACGCTGGGGGCGAGGCTCGGCAGACTGCGCCCGCGGTCGATGCGGAGCACGGGCTTCGGATCGGCGAGCGCACTGGTGAACGCGGCGACGACGTGAGGCGGGGTGTGCTCGCCGAAGCGGGCCTGCCACACCTTCTGATGCATGCCGAGGGTGACGGTGACGAACCAGGCTTCCGGATCAGCCGGCGTTCCCAGGCGCTCGATGTACGCCGTCTTGTCGGGGGAAACGAGGCTGTTGTCGCCGTACGGTGACCAACCGGTCTGTCGGGGTGCTCCGTACGGGTCGGAAGGCGCGTCAGCGGCTGGGGCCGGGTCGGTGACGGTGTCGGTGACGGCGGCGATGAGTTCGACGGGGGGCGGGCGCCGAAGCTGGCGTACCAGGCGGGCCGGTCCGGCTCGGCTGCGTGGTGAAGGGTCCACCACTGTCCGTCGGGGTCGGGCTCCAGGCGAAGGATGGCCTTCTGGTCGGGGCTGGAAAGCAGGACGCGCGGCATCAGGAGGTCGTTGCCGTGGCTCCAGCCGCAGGCGCGGTGGAGGGGGACGGTGATCCAGGCGGGGTCACCGCCGCCGGCGAGGTGGCGCGGGGTGATGAAGTCGACCTCGACGGTCTCGGGAGTCGCGGGCATGTTCACTTCCGTGCCGCGATTCGCCGGACGGCCGAAGGGGCCGGTATAGAGGCCAGAGGCGAATGGGCCTTGCGGGCAGCGGTGTTGATCTCCCGGAGCGCTTTGCCATGGGTGGCCCAGTCGTCGAGGTAGCTCCACGACTCGGCGTGATGCTCGGCGAGGGCGTCGTCGAATTCGGCGGTGCCGGGCTTGGCGGTGGCGGGGAGCGCGTCGCGGGTGACCAGCCATTGCTCGTGCAGTTCGTCGAGCCGGTCGAGGGCGTCGCGCAGGACGCCCAACTGGTAGACCCAGCGGCTCTGCACCGTGTTCTCGGGCAGCTGGGCCAGCTGTGTCTCGGCGGTCGCCAGCAGGTGACGGGCGCCGTAGCGGAGCGGCTCGAACGCCTCGGAGGTGTCGGCGTCGCGCTGGCTTGCGCGCATGCCGTAGGCGTGGTCGTCGTAAGGCCAGCCATCGAGGTCGGTGTGCTCGTCGGAGTAAGCGTCCCAGGCGTCGAGGATCTTCTTGCTGTCACGCACGTAGTGGTCGAGATGGCGCAGGAAGTCGCGGTGTGCGTGGTGGTCTCGGGAGATGGGGAGGGGTCCTGTCGGTTCAGCGGCGAGCGGCCGGCTGCGCGCTGCCGGCGTGCACCAGGGTCGTGGCGGGTTTCATCTGCTGGCGGCGGGCGGAGCGTGCCTGCGTGCGGAGCGACTTGAGGCGCGTGGCGTGGGCGTCGACCACCTGCTGTGGTCGCAGCGGGCTGGGCTCCTGTACGGCGCTGTAGTGGCCGGTGCGGTCGTACATGCCGCGCTGGAGCGGGCTGCGGTCGGCCAGTGCGGTGAGAAACGCACTGGCCAGGTGGTGGGGGTGTGCTCGTCGAGGTAGGCGTGCCAGATGCGCGGGCCGGGAAACTCTCCGTGGCCGGGCTCGCGGGTCTCGATGTGCCAGGACGACCGGTCATGGAATTCACTCAGCGGGCGCAGTTCGATGTGGCACATGGAGTCCGGCGAGCGTGCGGTGCCGCCTGAGCCGTGGTGCCATCCCGCCGAGGTCACCGGCTGCCACGGGTCCGGCTGCTGTGGCAGCGGGGCGATGAGGGCGTCGGTGAACGCGGCGAGGACCTCGGCGGGCACGAGTTCGCCGAACTCGGCGTACCAGCCGGGCTCGGTGCCGGCGGGCTCCGCCCGTAGCCGCCACCACGCCGAGGTGCGGGACTGCGGGTCGAACTGGAGACGGTAGCGAAGGTCAGGGCTGCGCAGGACGATCTCGGCGCTCAGGGGATCGGAGACGGCGCTCCATCCAGCGGCGGCCAGGCCGTGGGTGACGTGGCGGGCGTCTCCGGGACCGGCGAGGTGGCGGGGGCTGGTGTCGAACGGGATCTGCCCCCCGTGCTTGTCGGCGAAGGAGGCGAGCTGCCGTTCGCTCAGCGGCACCAGCAGCACCCCGGCTCGCTCGTGGCGGCGCTGCCGTACAGGTGGCGCAGGTCGTCCACGACGTAGTGGAGGGTGTGCTGGTCGGTCTGTTCCCACGCGGACGTGCGCAACTCGGCGATCAGGAGGTCAACTTGCGCGCTGCGGGGGGTGTCCGGGTGTTCCTGTACTGCGCGGGCGAGGGCGCGCAGCGTGTCGGCGAGTTGGACGGGCAGGCCCGTGTACTCGTCGAGGAGAGGCTCGACGAGGGCGAGGGCCTCCGCGGGCTCAGGGTTCTCGCGCAGGTAGTCGGTGAGGTCCGCCAGCGTTTCGGTCAGGGTGCGGATGGTGTCCGGGGTGAGTGCGGGCATCGGGCTCCTTGCAAGGGGGCGGGGGTCAGCGGCGGGTCCGGGCACGGCCGGTCTCGGTGTAGGGACGGGGGCTGGTGCGCGGCCGGGTGCTTCGGGCGCTGTTGCGGGCCCAGGTGGCGGCGCGGGCGGCCGTGATGCGGGCCTGCTGCCACGCACTGAGCTGGGAGGGTTTGACGGAGACCGACCAGGTAGGGATCTGCGCGCTGTGCGGCACGCGTCCGCGCGGGCGCATCACGGGGTCGGGGCTGGCGAGTTCGGTCGAGAAGGCTTGCACCAGGTACATAGGGGTGTTCGGCGTGAAGTTGGCTGTCCAGCCATTGCCCTGCTTGTCCTGCGCTCCGGTCCACCACATCGCCGAGCCGTCGGCGCCCTGGTGGTACTGCATCCACGCGGTGCCGTCGGGGCTGGTCGCCATGTAGTGCTCGCCCTCGAAACGCGTGTGCCAATTCTGCTCCTGCAACGGCGCCCAGACGTTGGGGGCGTGTGCGGAGCGGGGCCGGGTGAGAGCGTCGGTCAGACCGGCGACGATCTCCACAGGGGTCTGCCGGCCCAGGTGCGCCGACCACTCGCCGTTGGCACCGTCTGCCTGGCCGTGGATGGTCCACCCGCCGGGAAGGAGGTAAGGGTCGTAGGAGACGCGGATGGTGCGGTCCGGACTCTCCATGAACAGAGGGCCGCCCGACTTGGACTTGTCCCGCCAGCCCGAGGCGCGCAGGAACTCCGAGACGTGCCGAACATCGCCGCCACCAGCCAGGCCACGGGGCTGGACGAGGTAGTGCTGCTCGGCCTGCTCGGCCTGCTCGGCCTGCTCGCCCGGTCCCCAGCCCTGCCACTGCCTCTTCTTCACCGGTGCCGCCGGACGACGAGCGGTGCGGGTGCCGGGGGCTTTGCCGCCGCAGTGGTGGGCTGGGTGCCGACGTGCTGCAAGGTGTCCTTGTGCTCGTCCAGGTCGAGGGCGACGTCGTGCAGTTCGTTCGACGCGCGGCCCAGGGCGAGCCACACCTCCGCGGGGAGCGCGCCTCGCTCCGCCTGGTCCTTTGCGAACAGGCTTCCGGTGGAGACGAGGTGGGTGACGCCGCCGAGGACTCCGGTGTCCGGGTCGAGAACGCGGGCAATGACCTGAGCGGCCTGGGGCGGGGGAAGCTGCGAGAGGTGGTCGGCGAGCTGGCCGAGCTGGCGGGTGATCTCGTCGGCCAGTCTCACGGGGTAGGGGACGGGGTGGGACATGCTCCTCCGGGGCGGATGATCAGTGGTGGTGGCGGTGGCCGACGCGCTGCGTCTCGGCGAGGACGCCCTCCGGGCGGGCGCCGGCCAGCGGGGTGGCGCGGTCGGGGCCGGTGGGAATGCAGGCGCGCAGGTAGCGACGGAACAGGGCCGTGGCGAGCCGGGGTTTGAGCCGGTTGCTGATCGGTGGGGGTGTGCGGGTTACTACTGGGTTCTCCGGGAATCGGGCGGTGCGGTGGCCGGGCGGCCCCGGCGTCATGCCGGGGCCGCCCGGGCGTATTACGGAGTACGGCGGGCCGGTGCGTGGCGCGGGGGGCAGCCGACCGGTGCCCGTTGCAGCGCGGCAGGGCGGGCCGTACGGGTGCGGATGTCGTGCACGGCCTGCCGATAGGTGGCTTCGTCGAAGACACCAGGCGCGCAGTTGACCTCATACCCGGCCAGAAGCAGGGCAGGGATGGCGCGGGTCACCAGGCGCTTCTGCTCGTCGGCATCGAGGTGTTCGGGCATGATGTGCCAGATGTAGAGCGGGGCGTCCGTGGGGTATGCGTGGCGCTCCAGGCCGAGACTTTCCAGCAGTTCGTGGAGCTTGGCTGGGGCGCCGGTCGGGGTGTCGGCGTGGATGGTGGTCGTCAGAGCCTTGATGTAGATCTCGACGTCCGTGCCGTACTCGTCGGCCAGGTTGGCCATGCAGTTCTCTCCGGGGTTAACGGCGGCGGGATACCGAGGACTGGGCGCGGCTCGGCGGCGGTGCGGCGGCCGGCCACCGCGCCGACCGTGCGGCGTGATTGCGGGCGCGGAGGATCACGTGGGCGGCCTCGCTCATGGATCTCGCAGTGTCCTCGAGCCGCGCGATCGGCTCGAGTTCCTCGCCGGGTGCGGACCCTTGGAGGTCACCGGCGGAGATCCAGGCGCGGACGACCATTTCCCTGGTGAGGGTCAGCAGCCCATGGACGGGGGCAGCGACCTCGGTCAGGACCTCTGCCTATCGCTGGTCTCGGCGGCAGCGACTCGCTCGGCGAGCCGGGCCAGGTAGCGCAGGGCCGCGTCGCGTTCGCCGTCTGGTGTGGCCAGCATGTTCAGGGAGGGTGCGAGGTGGACGCTGTGACCGGCGGCGAGCAGGGCGTATGAAGCGGTGGTTGCCTTCAGGCGCTGCTGCTCGACGGGCAGGCCATGTGGAAGCCGGTGGTAGTCCCCGCGAAGTCCGGCAGCGGAGAGGAAGCCCCCGGTCCGCTGGACGATGTCCGCCGCCTTCTCGGTGCCGCCGATGGCGACGACCAGGTCGGTGCGGGGGGTCCTTGGTGATGGTGACGTACTCCAGCACCCAGAAGTCGGGCTCCGGCTGCTTCATCGACCTCTGATGGCCGGCGTACGGCTGCCAGCCGGTACCGGCGGCATGGACGCTGGGGCGGCGGTGGGCGTGGTCCGGCACGCGGGGTGCTGGAGGGCGGTGCCGATGCCGAGTGCCTCGAGTTGCGGGCCGAGCTCGCGCAGGGCGCGGGCCTGGGCTTGGGTGTCGTCTCCGTTGAGGCGGTAGATGCCGCTCTGCGGGTCCTGGACGAAGCCATGGGCCATGAGGATGGTGCCGGCACGGTCGTCGGCAGGGGCAGCGGCGACACTGCCGTCCTGCTGCCAGGTAAGGACGACCCGGTCCGGCTGGGAGGGCTGGATGCCGCCCAGGGCGTTGTGGCGGACCTGGGCGAGGGCGCTGTCGTAGCGAGCGAGCAAGTCGCCGACGACCTGCTCGGCGCTCAGGAACGGGTCGTTGGCCAGGGCGATGCCGTTGGGCTCGGGGACGGCGCGGTACGCCTCGTCGGGCAGGGCGCGGGGGGCGACGGCGGCGATGAGGAATCCCTCGCGTTCGTCATGCCGGTCAAGGACGACGAGCTGGGCTCCGTCCGCGCGGTTCAGGACGGCGGCCTGCTGCAGCGGGTGCTCGGCGAAGGATGCGGCTACCAGGTCCAGGTCCCATATACGGTCGGCAAGTTCGGCGAGGTCGTCCTTAGCGTCCGGCGGGAGGTGGGAGCTGGTCCAGGTGTCAGGGAGTTCGCCGGCGAGAACGTCGGCGTACGAGGCGAGGCGCTCGGAGGTGTCGTGGTCGTGCATGGTGTCCTTGGGCGAGGTGGGAGTCAGCGGCGCAGTCCGGCGGCCAACGGGGGCGGCGGGGCAGGGAGCGTGCGTGGCGGGGGCGGGCAGGCGCACACGGCGGAGCGCTCTTGCTCGGTCGACGGAACTTCCCCGGTACAGGTGCTGCGGCCGGAATGCGGGTCGCGGCGGATGGCCAGGAAGCGGTCGGTACGGGGCAAGAAGACGTTTCGCCTACGGTGATCGGTGAGCGGTGTGCCGGATGGGGGCCGGGACGGCGACGGCAGGAGGCTGAACCAGGTGGGCCGCGGTGCTGTCCAGGTCCTGCTGGATGGCATGGAGGCGGCGGGCGATCAGCTCCAGGCGGGGTGCCGTATCGCTGCTGGCCGCTCCTGGCTGGCGGGCGATCCGGTGCGCTGTGTGCTCGACGAGTCCGCGCACCGTGGCCAGCGGGCCTGCCTGTTCGTCAGCGAGCTGTGTGAGGACGCTCGCGAGCTGGGCCGATGCCGTGGGCGCGGAGCGAATGGTAGGCCGCGGAGCGGGGCCGGAGCGAACGGGGATCAGGTGGAGGTCCTGCTCGATGCGACGCGCCTCGTTCGCAAGGCGCCGCAGTTTGTCGGTGGGAGGGGCGTGCCACGCCCCGTCGAGATGGATCAGGTTGGCGATCAGGTCGAGACGCCCGGGCTGGGCATGGACGGCGATCCACCGGCAGCCGTGATCTTTACCGGGAATCTCGATGCCGGCGGCCCGCGCAAGCCGGTGAGCGACTTCGGCCCACTCGCGTCCTGTCAGTTCCCGGTCGTCCGGGTGAAGGCGGACGTCGAGGTGGAGGATCGCCCGCCGGTCGTCTTCTGGGCTGGCGGCGAGCGGGTGCTCCAGGTAGGGGTCTTCGAGGTGCTCGGCCCACTGGACGGCTGTCCAGGTCTTCTGCTCGTCGGCCAAGGTGAAGTAATCCAGGCCCGGCCAGTGGGCGACGACCGCGTACTCCGTCAGGCCCTCGTTCGGTGAGACCGGCCGGCCGAGCGCCTCTGCGAGCGGGTCGTGGGGCCGGTGGGTCCGCTCGTGCAGGCGGGGGATCACCGGCCGCTCCGGATGTCGGCAATGTGCACGAGCTGGCCCAGGGCGGTGGTGGTGTACCAGCCGCAGTCGATCAGCTCGTCGCGGCCTGCGAACCGTGCAAGGAGGGCGTCCTCCATGGCCTGCAGGTAGATCAGGCAGTCCGGGCAGCGGCGCGAGAGGTGCACGAGGTAGCGGGGGTGGCCGGTGACGTAGGACTGAGTGCCGCCGGTCGCATCACGCAGCCGCCACCCGTCCTCGTCGGTCGGCGTGTGCCAGGACGGGGCCACGACGCGCATCGCATCGCCCCACAGTTCCCCGCCGGCCACCCCTTTCAAGACGACGACGGTGTCGCCGGCCTGGAAGTGGGCGTGGGTGATATCCCGGTCGGGAGTGAGCGGGTCGGGCGTCGGCGCGAAGGCCGAAGTGGGCGGGGGCTGGGACATGCGGTTCCTTCCACGCAGTCGGTGGCGGGGTGGAGGAACAATGGTCCGGAGGAACGCCGGTTTGGCTAACCGGCGTTTCCCGGCTATGTTCCCCCGCCGTCAGCGGAACGGGTTCTCCGTCCCGCGGTCTGCCTCGGTGGCTGCGTCGAGGAGTTCGAGCAGGTCAGTGCCTTCGGCATCGCGCTGGTCGATCCACCATCCGGCACGGGTGATGGAGCGGGCCTTCTCCTCCAGCGCCGCCCAGTCCGTCTCGTCCCAACTCCCTTCTATGACCAGCGCGGTGTGTGCGGCAGTCATCAGCTGGTGTCGGGAGCGCTCGCCCCAGTCCAGGGCCTTCTCCGGGCCCTCCAACTGCGGCATGTCGAACTGCTTCGCCCAGGCGACAGCCGCCTCCTGCTCCTCGGCGCGCTTCGCCGCGAGCCACTCCTGCTTGGACACGGTGTCGGTGTCGCGCGCCGCCTTCCAGCAGTCGGTGCAGTCCTTCGACGCGAGCCATCGGGCGAAACCGGCTCGCTTGTCGGCAGGACGATTGGACAGGTCATGATCCACACGGTGGGAGCAGGCGTGCTCCACGGTCCACTGCGTACGCACGGCCATAAACGGGTCTCCTCAAACGGGTTGGAAGTGGTGGAGTTGCGCCCTGATCAGGGCGTCTTGTGCCGGCCTCGGAGTGGGCGGCGGTGTCGGCCGCACGGCAGCTGTCCGGCGGGGCCGAGACGTCGGCGCGCGGCGAGAAGGACGACGAGAAGGCCGCTGTAGCGGCGGGGAGCACAGCGCTGGCGAGCGACTGCTCGGCAAGGCGGTACCGGCGGACTGTCCGACGCCGACCGACAGGATCAGCCACGGGTATGCCTCGCTGGACCGGCCCGCCGGGGCAAGAGTGTCCGTGGTCACGCAGGCGCAGGCGACCACGACGGTCAGGAACGCACCGCGCACGGCGACCGCGACGGTGGCCGCGATGGGCCCCGGCAGAGCCACAAGCGGGAGCCACCCGGCGAGGAACGCGGCATCGGGGCAAGGCGCCGGGGGCGGTGTTCAGCGGTGGCGGGCGGTTGTGCTGGCACGGGGCGTGGTATCCACGGCGGGGCCCGGTGGGGCGCGCAGCGCGGGGGTGCGGTGTGGAGGCAGGACGGCGACGGTCGCGCCGAGGCCCTCGGCAGCTTCTTCGACTTCGCGGGTGAGGAACTCGATCTGCCGGCCCAGCGCTGAAAGGCGGGCGGCGATCTGGCGGCCCTGCACGGTCTCCAGGGCGCTGGCGAACTGGCTGCTTGTTTCCAGGAGTTCCTGGAGGCGGATCATCGGGCCGGCGTCGTAGCCGCGTTGGACGGCGCCGAGTAGGGCATCGGAGGCGTCTCCTGCGGTCTGGCCTTCGACGACGTCGCGGATGAGTTCCTGCAGGGACACCTCCGGGGCCGGTGCCGGGCGGTTGAACCGGGAGACGTCCGCGCGCAGCACGCCGGGCGGGACCGGGGCGGGCAGTACCTTCCCTGCCTCGTATTCGTGCGCGTAGTGCCCGATCACCTGCCAGCCCGGTGCGTCCGGGTCGCCTCGCAGCGCGACCAGCGTCGAGTCGTCGTCCTCGATCAGGTGGGCGAGGGTGATCGGCTGCCCGTCGGCGGCGTACCACGACTCGGTCAGTTCCAGCTCGCCTCGCCTCTGCGCTGCCTGGGCCATCTCGGTCCACATCCGCTGTTCCTCGTCGACCAGCGGAGCCTTGTGGTGCTGGCCATCGCTCTGGTCGGCGAGGTTGCTGGCGATGGAGCTGTGGTCCGCCCAGGCGGCGAGGTGGGGCCACAGGGCCGAGTGCTGAGTGCGTTCGGCCGGGGAGCCGGGGGCGGCCGGCCGGTCGAGGGCCCGGCGGATCTCGGCGGCGGAGGAGGCCAGGCCGTCCAGCACGGTCCGCCACCCGGCCAGGTGCCGGGCGGGTGGCAGCTCGTCGAGTACAAGGCGGGCGGCATCGAGCAGAGCCTCGG
This sequence comes from Streptomyces sp. NPDC001137, assembly GCF_040298885.1. Lineage (NCBI taxonomy): Bacteria > Bacillati > Actinomycetota > Actinomycetes > Kitasatosporales > Streptomycetaceae > Streptomyces > Streptomyces sp. NPDC001137. The sequence goes on along the minus strand of NZ_JBEPBA010000028.1, from coordinate 59,814 downwards.
CGTGTGGGGAGAGGTGGGTGGTGTACGCCTCCACCGCCGCCTTGTCGCGGTGCCCTCGTGCGGCTGCCGCGGCGTCCGGATGGACGGTGCGGCCGAAGCGGTTGCGTGTGATGTCGAGCGCGGCCTCGGTCTCACGGGCGATGACCGCCATCCGTAGCCGGAAGTCACGGGCCGCATTGGCGAGTTCCGGTGTCGTCAAGGGGCCGTCGGCGACCGGATTACTCGCGGGCGTCATCGGGACCGCACGCCGCCCGGAGCCGCCAGGTGGACGGTCGGTGCGGAGGTGGGCTTCGGCGGGATCGGCCGGGCCGACGGCGGGGAGGTGGTGGGCGGTGTGGAGCGCTGTGTCGTTCGCCCGGCGGCGGCTTGGGCGAGACGGCTGCGGCGCTCCTGGAGCCCGTTGGGTCGGACAGGGCGCGGCGGGCCCGCGGAGATAGATGGGTCGAGGCAAATGTCGGCCTGCATGGTGTAGCCCTGGCGGCGGAGATCGTGGACGGCCTGGCGGGTGCGGCGGGGGCCGTCGCGCTCGGGCTCGCTGAGCCGGTACAAGCCGGGTTCATCGGGGACGGGCTCGAACTGCTCGCGCACCAGGTACCAGTGGGCGAGGTGCGCGGGCACCGAGGAGGTGAAGGAGGCAACGAAGCCATGGGTGGCGTGGTCGCCGAAGGCGAAGTGGGTGCCGGGTTGCAAGGGGGCGGGATTCTCCTCGCGTTGTCGGAGTGGAACTGTCAGCGACTGCGTTGCGTGGGCCGGGCCGTGGTGAGGGGGCGGGCTGGCGCGGCGACGGGAAGAGCCGGGCGGCGGTGAGGTGTGCTCACGCGGGCCTGACGCAAGAACGTCTCGCCGTCGGTGAGCCAGGTCTCGATGGCCGGCCACGCGCGTGCACGGCGCTCCTGCGGCGGCACAGAACCGCCGTGGACCACCTCGTCGAGCAGGGCCTCGGCATCAGCCACGGCGTCGGCCAGGCGGGACAGCACCGTGGCGTCGTCGGGCCATGGGCTGCTGGCAGGACGGCACCGGTCGATCAGCGTCGGGGCGTGGTCGACGACGACGAGGAAACGGCGCCAGGCATGGTCGAGGAATTCCTCGGTCACGGAGCCGAGAGCGGCGGCGCTCAGAGGGGTGGCGTCGCTGTAGCGGCCGGAGGCGACCTTGGCCTGCCAGGTGTCGCGCTCGGAGCGGATGTCCCCGAGTACGGCGGCGATGGCCGCGGTCCGGCGGGCGTGGACGGCCTGCTCGTAGGAGGGCAGATACCGGTCGGCGACGGCCTGGGCCGCGCGGCCGGCGAACGGCGGCAGGACGATGCTGTGCGGGGCGTGCGGATCGCCGTACCCCTCTTCGAGGCACTCTGGAGCGAAGGCGCCGACCAGGTAGTCGAGTTGGCGGCCGGGGCGCTCGATGAACAGCAGCGTGGTGCCGTGCACTGTGTCGGTGAGCGTGGCGGCGTAGGGGATGCGTTCGCTCTGGAGGGCGCGGCCGAGTTCGCCGCTGTCCCAGATCCAGGGCACGAGGTCTTCCTGCCAGGCGGGGTGCGAGTAGATCTCGACTGAGGCATGCCACTGCCCCGGCAGTTGGCGGGCGAGGTCGCGGGCGGCATCGCCGATGAAGCGCCGGCTGCTCGTGTGCACGCTGGTGCGGTGCCGTTTTGCGCATGTGACCAGATCGACCACGGTGGTCCCGGTGCCATCTGCCGGCAGGTGGTAGACGCCCTCGTCGTCTCGCCGGAAGCCGCTCTCCGTGAGGGCGGTGTGTGCCCACGGGTACTGCTCGCCCGAGGCGATGGCGACGATGCCAGACTCCCGGCTGTGCGACAGGATGATCTGTGCTTCAGCCATGGACGAGGTCCTCACGGCGGGGCAGGGCGGCGCGCAGGCTGCGGCCGTAGTCCCAGGCGTGCTCGCGGGCTGCCGTGTCCAGCTGGTCGTATCCGACCTGGGCCGTCATCTGCCCGCCCCATTTGCGATATCTGTACACGGGGACCGGCAGCAGGATTCCGGGCCCAAGAGCAGTGACGCCGAGGGCCGCGCAGTAGTCCTCGCCCTGGACGAGGCGGCCCATTGGAGCGGCGCGCACGAGGTCGGTGCGGGCGAGGATCGTTGTCGGCCCGATGGGGATGGTGTCCGCCGGCGACTTCCAGTACGTCCACACGTCGCCGGCCTCGTGCCGACCGGGCGGCGTGGGGCAGCGCCACAGGGTAGTCGAGCCGTCGGGGTGCCGGTCCTCGCTCCATCCCGCACACCAGCCGACCCCGGTCGATTCCAGGGTCTTCAGCCGTACGGACATGGCGTCGTCGGTGAACTCATCATCGTCATCAGCCCAGTTGGTGTACCGGGTGCGGACATGGGTGAGGGCCAGGTTCCGGGCGCAGGCGGCGCCGACCGGGCGGGGCAGAGCAAGCGTGCGGATGCGGGGGTCCTGCGCGAGCGGGGCGGGCAGTCGGTCGGGCGAGGCACCGTCCAGGGCGATCACGGCCTCCCACGGCACGGACTGCCGGGTAAGACTGGCGTGCATGGCGGTCAGATACTCCAGCCGGTCTTCGCGCAGGCGGCTGGCGATGACGACGGTGATCAGCGGCGTGGTGTGCGGGGACAGGGAGGGCTCCGGGAAGACGAGGAGAACTAGCGGCGGGCGGCGGGGCGCGGGGTGCCGACCTTCGCCGGGGCTGCGGCGGGGGCGCTCGGGGGCGGCGTGCTGCGCGATAGTCGGATAGTTGGCGCGGGGTCGAGGGAGGACCAGGCCGCCGGGTGGTCGTTGAAAACGGTGAGCGGGTCGGTGTCCCAGTCCACGACCGGGCCGATGTCCTCGTTCAGGAGGCTGATCACCTCGACGCCATGGTTGTGCAGGACGTACCCCCACTGCATGTCCTGCACGTCGGCGGTATAGGCGGTGACCGACATCCGCACCGGCGGGAAGCCGTCCGGGGTGATCAGGTGGTCGAGGGTGCGGCTGGGCCACTGCTCGCCGCCGGTCAGCGCGGCCACAAGCGTGGGCGGGGCGCCGTCGAGGAGATCGGTGCCCAGCTCGCCCCAGCCGACGGCGACGTCGTCGATGAGGTGCCGGCACATGGCCTCGACGTTGCGTCCGAACTTGTACTGGTAGGCGGCCAGGAGCAGCGGGAGGTGGTGGCTGGGTAGGCCGTCGAGCTGGACGTGGATGCCGCTGTATCCCGTGCCGGTGGTGGGGCGGGCGATGAAGGAACGTGTGGACAGGGAGTTCTCCGGATCGAGCAAGAGGGGCCGTGCGTTGGGCGGCCGTCAAGGTGGGGTGCGACGCGTCAGGGGCGGTGCGTCTACGCGCGGTTCGACCAGGAGTCGACCGGGGGGCCGGAGGCGTTGACGCGGGCGCAGGTGTAGCCGATCAGTCGGGACGGTTCGGCCTTCGCTGGGACGGTGGCGGCGTCGTTGCACACGAACGTGTACGTGATGGAGGTGCGGGGCACGTCGTGGAGCCAGGCCCGGTCGTCCTTGCCGGGGTTGATCTGGAGGCCGGAGTGCGCGACGGCGTCGGTCTGGGTGTGCGTGTGGGAGAAGAGGATCAGCGCGCCGCCGTCGGTGGTCTTGAGGGCGTAGGCGTCCGTGTGGCGGTTCGCGGCGCCGGCGAAGACGGTGATGCCCTGGTTCCCGTAGCGGGTGCCGGCCTTGTGGTGGACCTCGATCTGGCGCTTGCTCGCCTTGGTCGGCGCGAAGACCTTCGTCCCGGTGTGCGCGCCTCCGGTGGCGAAGTTGTCAAGCACGGCTGTGCGCAGCAGGTCGGTGCCCGCTGCCAGCTGCTTGTTGCCGTCGGCGGCGACGGCCGTCGCGTACCCGTCCCGGTCGAGGGCGATGTCGGGCAGTTTCTGGCTGTCGAGGTCGACGACGGAGACCATCTCCCAACGCTTGTGCTGGGGCCGTTCGACGAACACTGCAAGACGCGAGGGAGCCTTGCCCTTCTGGTCCGAGAGCGCGGCGGCGAACCAGCGGTCCTGCCCGACTCTCAGGCGCGGGATGTACAGCTCGGCGCTCGCCAAGTCGTAGGACCACGGCTTGTACGGCTTGTGATCTGCCGCGGGAAGCCCCTCGGTCTCTCTGTAATCCGATATGGACATCGCGTACAGCGGGCCGTCCTCGACCGTGTCGAGCAGGTGGCGGTTCCGGTCGGTGTTGGCCTCGTTGTTGATTTTCGAGTAGTGGGCGATCTGGGCGAGGGCCTCCTTCTTCGTCAGCGCCGGCTCGGCGGTCGGCGCGGGGGAGGCGTTGCGAGGGGCCGTTGCTGTGATGTGGGCGTCGGGACTACCGGAGGTGGCGCAGGCGGACGCGGTCAGCGCGACGGATACAGCGGTGACCAGGAGGGCGGAACGGCGGGCTGAGGTGTGCAGGGGAATCAGGGAGCTCCGGGAAAGTAGCGGATTAGCGGATACGGGATGCCGCGGGCGGGGACGGCGCGGTCACGGCGGGTGCCGGGCGGGTATCGGCGGCGGCACGCAGTTGCTTCGCGGCGCGGGCGAGGCAGGTGCGGCTCTCACCGAGCCGGTCCACGAGACCCTGGTGCGCGGAGGCGATCGCCCGGGTGCGGGTGGGACCAGGCGCTTGGCGGGTGAGGTCGGCGTGAAGGCCGAGGTGGTGGACGGCGGCGCCGAGGGCGGCGAGCGCGGCACCGGTGGGCTCGGCCGCTTGGACGAGCGCGAGCGTGGTGCGGCGGTGGGTGGCCGTGATGCGGGTCGGGTAGCGGGCGGTGGCCCGGTGGCGGAAGGCACTCTCGCCGACGAGGTAGGTCAGCAGCTGGGCCAGGTGGCGGACCTCGTCGTCCAGGATCTCGCTCAGGGCCGGGTCCGGTGGGATCTGGTCGGGGAGCGGGAGGTGGTCGGCCACGGTATTGAGCCGGTCGGCCATGTCGTGCAGCAGCATCCGCTGGTCAGGATCGGACAGCGGGAACTCCAGGATGGGTGGGGGCGTCTACCGCCGTGCTGAGGACGGCGTGCCTGCCGTCGGCTGCGTGCCCAGCGCCGCTGTGGGCGGGCGAGTCGGTGGGCGGGCGGAAGCGGGGGCGGCGTGGCGGAAGTTGACGCCGATGCCCTGGGCGGTGAGCAGCCGGACGGCGGTCTGGATCAGCAGGGCGCGGTCGGTGGTGCTGTAGGAGGCGGGCAGCACGAATGCCGACTCGTGCGGGCTGTATTGGAAGTAGCAGCCGTAGAGCACCGTGCGGGCGTCTTCGGGCACCGACAGCTCGGCGTAGGACGGCGCGGCTGGCACCCGGCCGGTGTCGTCCAGCAGGTGCCACTGCTCGGCGGCGTCGAGGAGTTTGGCCGTCATGACGTCGAGCGCGTCGATGAGGTGGAGTGTGTGGTTACGGGGGATCAGTTCGCGTTGGGCATCGGGATTCATGAGCCTCCTGCGTTTATATGCATTCGAGCGTCGGTGTCGAAGAGTGCAAGCTCGTACGCGTGCAGGAGGTGTTGCACGATGAAAGATCGTCCGGCGACTTTCCATAGGCCACGCCCTCGGTTGAGGTGGGCGATGGCGTCCATTTCGACGGAGGATAGGCCGAGAAGAGAGGCCGCGGCATGGAGTTGGTCGGTCTCCTGGCGGTAGATGATGCGGGTGCTGCAGTCGGCGAGGAGGCCCTCGGCCAAGGCCCGGCCCTGTGATCCTGCGTCGCCGGCGGTGAGCAGGTCGGACAGCCGGTGGATGACCATGAGGTTGGCGATGCCGAGGCCGCGTGAGAGCTTCCACTGGGCCTGCATGCGCTGCAGCAGGCCGACGTGCCGCATCAACCGCCACGCCTCGTCGTAGACGATCCAGCGCCGGCCGCCGGACGGGTCGGAGAGGGCGGATTCCATCCAGGCACTCGCGCAGGTCATCGCCAGGACGAGTGCGGTGTCGTCGCCGGATCCGCCGAGCCGGGAGAGGTCGATGGTGAGCATCGGTGCGTGCGGGTCGAAGGCGACTGTGGAAGGGGCGTCGAACATGCCGGCCAGGTCACCGTGGACGAGGCGGCGCATGGCGTGGGCTAGGTCGCGTGCGGCGTCGCCGAGTTGGCCCGACATCATCCCGGCGGCCTCGTCGAGCGCGCGGGGGTTGTTGAGGGCGGCGGCGACATCGCCGAGCAGCGGGGTGCGGCCGGTGGCGGCGGCGCGGGTGACGACGGCGTCGAGGGCGACGTCCAGGGCGGTGTGCTCCATGGGCATCAGGTCCCGGCCCAGGACCGTCCGTGCCAGGGAACCGAGCAGGAGCAGGCGCCGCTTGCGGATCTCGCCGACCCAGTCGGCCTCCGCTATGCCCTGCGGGCGCGGGGCCGCGTCCAGGGGGTTCAACCTGCCGGGCAGGCCGGGGCCGAGAGCGACGGACCGGCCGCCGAGGGCTTGCGCCACCGGCGTCCACTCGCCTTTCGGGTCACACGGGACGTAGACGCGGTATCCGAAGGCCACCGAGCGCAGCGCGAAGCTCTTGGCGAGCGCGCTCTTGCCCTGGCCGATCACCCCGGCGAGCAGGAGGTTCGGGTTGGTGAATCCCTCGACCTTGCCGTACAGCGCAAACGGATCGAAGACGAAGGATGCTTCCGCGTGGACGTCGCGCCCGATGTAGATGCCCTCCGCGCCGAGTCCGCCTTCGGCCAGGAAGGGATATGCGCCGGCGGCCACGGCCGTCGTCATGCGGTGGGCGGGCAGCTTCAGCCGGCTCCCCCGCGCGGAGGCGGGTCCGGGACGTCCGCTCGCCGGGTAGAGCGCGGTGGGCATCTCGTGGGCGGCGGACGTGCTCGCGGTCTGGTGGACGCTGGCTTCGGCGCGAGCCTTTGCGGTGGCCGCGGCGAGCTGGCGACGGGCGGCCTTGCGGCTGGCACGGTCGGTGCCGTGGGGGGTGAACAGGGGGCTGGCGGACGCGCGACGGGCGCGACGGGCGGGCCGGTGGTTCATCGAGGGCCTTCGATTCTGCGGGTGGTGCTCATCGCACGCAGGCCGTGGTGTGCGGGCGAAGGTCGGTGGGGGTGGTCTTGCGGCGGATGACGTGTCCGGCGGCGAGGTGGCGCTGGCAGATCGTCAGTACGGGCGGCCCCTCGGGTAGCTGTTCTGGATGGCAGGCGCTCGCCTCGGCGTCTGCCACGGTGGTGCTGGGCAGCAGGTGGAAGGCGGCGTGGACCTCGCTGGTGGCCTGCCAGAGGCGGGTGTGCGCGCTGGCCAAGTGACGGCCGGCGGCGGGGTGCGGCGGACGGGTGGTTACGGCGAGGCGGTCCAGGAGCTGGTGCAGGGCGGTGAGGTGGGCGTGCAGTACGTCAAGGTGCAGGCGGTCCGCCGGCAGGGGCGGGGCGGCGTCCGACGAGGCAAGGGCCCGGGTGTGGTGGCGGACGCCGGCGCTCGCGGCGCGGAGGTATGGGTGCGCGTTGTCCGGAGGTGTGCGGGAGGTCAAAGGTGGTGGTCCTTCCTGCCGGGAGGCAGGGCGGCGACGGGTGGTCCGTCGCGAGTGATCGAAGTGCAGCGGGCCAGGGTGCTGGTGGCAACGGTGCAGGGACGAGCCCGACTCACAGGGCGGTCCGAGCGAGCGGGAGCGCGGCGAGGGTGAAGGCGTCCGGCTGCTGGTAGTTGAGCCGTCGCAGATCGACGCCCGAGGTGACGGCGTGGGTCTCGATCTGTGCGCAGGCGGCGTCCAGGAGCGCGTCGGTCTCGGCAGTGACTGTGACCAGGCCGGTCAGAGCCACGTCGGCATGCCCGGCGATGAGCTGGCGCTCACGCTGCTTGACGTCGGCGTACTCGACGGAGTCTTCCTCGCTGTCGACCTGTCCCCGGCGGGCCCTCTCGTTGGCATCGGCGATGATCGCCGCCTTCTTCCGCTGGACGTCCCGCAGCGCGGACTCGAGCCCTTGCGGCACGTATATGAGGGAGAGGCTGCGCCGCACGCCGGCCGTGAACATGATCCCGTGCAGGAACCCGGCTCCCATTTCGGTGCGCGGCCAGTTCTCCACCCAGTACGTCGCGTGCCGCGCGCTGTCAGTGGCGAGGCGGTCGTACTCCTCGAACTGGACGACAGGCCCGGCGGCGGCAGGATCGGCCTCGGCGCGGCCGGTCTCTGACCACTGCTGGAGTGCACCGAGCGCCCCCGGGTCGTAGGCGGTGCGGATCACGGCGGCGATCTCCCGCGCGGTCAGCCACCCGGTGACCTGAAGCCCGGCGTTGCGGGCGGCCTGGGCGATGGACGCAGTGGTCTGCTCCATCACGGTGAACGCCCCTGGCAGCCCGCCGCCGGCCTGGCTGATCAGGCGCCGGGCGGCCTTGAGGTCGAGGGAGATGGCGAGGTAGGTCTCGTGCGGGGCGGCTGCGGGGCCGGCCGAGGCGACCAGTTCGGAGTAGATCTGTCCGGCGACGGGGGCCTGGGGCTGCCCGTTGTGGGTCCAGTGGCGGTGGAGGGTGTCGCCGCTGTCGGGGACGGTGCGCTCCAGCACCTGCACGGTGGCGACGTGACCTGTGCGGGCGATGCCTGCGAGTGCGCGCCCCCAGCTGGTGACGTTGTGGTTCTGGGTGGCGGGGTCGAGGAGGGCGAAGGCGTGGCTGGTGACGCGGGCGATGGCGGTCAGGGTCTGCTGGTGCGGGTCGTGGATGGCAGCCGCGCCGTTGGCGGAGTCGCCGGGGGTGACGACCTTGAGGGAGGCGGCGGTGCCGGGCAGATGGAGGATGCCGTCCTGCCGGGGCCGGGTAACGGGCCGGGCGAGCCAGAGGGTCTGGCCGGTGCGGCGGCGGTGTGCGTAGCGGGCGACGATCGGCGCCCAGTCGATCAGGGAGCGGCCGTGTCGGCGGATCGCGACGAGTGCACCGGATGCCGCCCACAGGGGGGCCAGGGCGACGGCGCCGAGCAGTCCGGTGGAGATCACCGTCATCAGCAGCAGGGCCAACGTGCATGAGACGAGGATGAGTTGGGGCAGGGAGAGGCCGAGGAGGATGCCGCGGCGGGACCGGTGCGGGAACTTCACCGTGACCGGGGCGACGGACAGATCAGTCAAAGGTCGGGTCCTGGAGGCGCGGGTGGAACCCGGGGGCGGGAGGTGGCGTGCACATCCCGCCCCCGGTAGTCGGGCAGGGGATCAGAGGCCGGTCGGAGGCGGCGGTGGTCCGCTCGCCCCGCTGGACGCAGCGTTCTGTGAACCGGAGGACGGTGGTGCGCCCTGCGGCGGCGGGGTCGTGGTCGGGGGGACGGACTGCCATCCGCCGCCCATGCCGGACGCGGCGTTCGCCCCGGCTCCGCCCGCCCCCGGGCTGCCTCCCATCTGGCCGCTGGTGTTGTCGGACACACTCGTCGGCGCGGGCTGTACTGCCTTTTCCAGGCCGGACTTGATGGCATCGCCACCGGGCGAGCCGCCCGTTCCGCCGCCTTGCGAACCTTCCTTGCCCCCTCCGCCTCCGCCGGTCGGGTTGGCGGCAATGTCGCCGGGGAAGCCGCCCCCGCCAGCGGCGTCAGGGCCTTGCGGTGTAGCGCCTGCTCCGGCGGCAGCGCCACCAGTTCCGGCGGTGGCCGCGGCTGCGGCGGCCTTGCGGGCGGCCTTCTCGGCGTGAGCCTTGGCGATCTGGGCTCCGGCTCCGCCTGCGCGGTGGATGGACTCGCCGTCGGTGCCGTCGGCCGCCCAGTGGACGAACTTGAAGACGGCGTACGGGCACAGCAGGACCAGAATCATGATCACGATGCCGGACATGACGTCGGCGAGGGCCGCGATGCCGTCCTTGGCCTCGGTCCTACCCATGGCGGCGATGCCGAGTACGAAGATCACCGTCATCAGCAGCTTGGAGACCACGAGGGTGGCGGTGGCCTCGATCCAGCCCTTGCGCCAGCGTCGGGCGACCTCCCAGCCGCCGCCGGCGGACGCGAAGACGGCCAGCGTGACCATGACGAGGATGCCGACCTTGCGGACCATCATCACGCACCAGTACAGGAAGGCGCCGATGGCGGCACCGAGGCCGACGACGACTGGGACGAGCCAGCCCAGCCCGGACAGGGACGGGATCTGGCCTACCTTCACGATGCGGCGCACGGCTGACTCGATGTTCAGGTGTGCGGTCTTGAACAAGCCGTCGGAGACGGCGTCGACCACCTCGACGGCGACCGTGGTCAGGGCGATGGCGCAGAAGGCGAACAGGACGCCGCTCATGGTGCCGGTGAACGCTTGTGTCAGTGCTTGTCCGTCGCGCCGGACGGCGGCCCGGACCAGCTGCGCGCAGAACGTGGCGACCAGCAGGACCAGGCCGAGTGGCAGCAGCATCTCGTAGTTGTCGACGAACCACGATGCGTTGAGATCCACCTTCGTGGTGGTGTCGACTGCTTCGGCAGCCAAGTCGGCTGCGGCGGCGGCCAGTTCACCGGCGGACTTCGCCAACCAGTCACCGATGGCCTTGCCGGGATCCGAAGCGAAATCCACCGCGTCGCCGACAGCGCACAGCTTGTCGGCCAGGGGGTAATCACAGAAACCCACGGGGAGTTGCCCCTCCTTTCTTGTCTCAGGCGCGGGTCACTGCGTGACACTCGGAGCGATGGCGCCCAGGGTGCAGTCGTGATTCGGGCGGCACTGCACGGCGAGGGTCACGGCGCGTTCCTCGGCCCCGCCGCCGCCCTTTTTCCAGCTGAGCGTCTGCTTGCCGTTGACGGTGACGACGTAGATGTACGCCTCGGTGATCGCGGACGGGTCGTCGGCCAGGGCCTGCTTGAACGCGGAGGGGTAGTGGCCCTCGGTGACGCCGGCGGTGGCGTGCTGGTCCTGGTCTGCCATCCGCGACCACAGCAGCGGATCGGGAACCTGGCTGGAGACCGAGGCCCAGTCGGCGTACTTGGTCTCGGTGGTCATCCAGGCGCGCATGCCGGCGAGCTGTTGGTCGCGGCTGGTGTCGCGGGTGTCGTAGGACCACAGCATCCGGGCAGCCGCCTTGGCGTAGGCGACCGGCTCGGCGATCTGCGGAGGCTTAGGCACGGAACCGGATCCGGAGGAAGGCTTCGGTGCGGCTGCGGAGGCGATCGGGCTGCCGGTCGGGGCGGGCGCAGTGGCGGCCGGGAGTTGGTGGCCGTTCCTGTCGCCGGTCAGCAGGGCGACGACCACGGCGATGGCGAGCAGGGCGGCGACGGCAGCGGCGACGATTGCGATGCGCCGGTTGGCTGACCAGCTCGTGCCGTACGAGGACAGCGAGAAGGCGGGGAATCGTTTCCGCATTAGTGGACCCTCAGAATGTTGGAGGTCCGGGAGGACCAGGTATGGCTGATCAGTGGATGCCGCTGATGGCTACGCAGGTGTGGCCGCCTGGTCTTCCGGGACGCTCCGACTGGTGATTGAGAACTGCGAAGATCGCTCTTGAGGGTCCTGTCGGCGGAGTGTTCCTCGGGCCGCGTGAATGCCGGGCACGAAGGAACGGAGCACCTCGAGTGACGGATCGCAGCGCGCGCATTTGGGTCGGGATCGACGCCGGCAAGGCTCACCACTGGGCTACGGCCATCGACGCCGACGGTCAGTTGGTGCTGTCCCGGAAGGTCGTCAACGACGAGACCGAGATCCTGGAACTGATCGCGGCGGTGTGCGAAGCGGCCGACGTGGTGTCGTGGGCGGTGGACATCTCCGGCCGGGCCTCGACGCTGCTCCTGGCCCTGCTGATCGGGCATGGCCAGAGCGTGGTCTACATCCCCGGACGCACCGTCCATCGGATGTCGGCGGCTTACCGGGGCGAGGGGAAGACCGACGCCAAGGACGCGCTGGTCATCGCCGATACCGCCCGGCTGCGACGGGACTTCGCCTCGCTCAGCCTCCCGGACGAGCAGGTGGCTGGGCTCCAGCTGCTGACTGCGCGCCGAGCTGATCTGATAGCCGACCGGGTGCGGCTGATCAACCGGATGCGGGACACCCTGGTGGGCATCAGCCCCGCCCTTGAGCGGGCCTTCGACTACTCCGCCTCCAAGGGCGCGGTCACCATGCTCACCGAATATCAGACGCCGGCCGCATTGCGCCGCATCGGCACCAAACTTGCCAGTTGGCTCAGGCGCCGGAGCGTCCGCAAGGCCGACGCTGTTGCCGACCGAGCTGTCGAGGCGGCTCGGTCCCAGGCCACCGTGCTGCCCGGTGAGGACCGGGCAGCACGGCTGGTGGGCGTCATCGCCCGCCAACTCCTGGAAGTGGACGAGCAGATCAAGGAGACCGAGCGGGAGATCCGCGAGGTCTTCCGCACGGACGAGCGTGCCGCGGTCATCGAATCGATGCCGGGCATGGGCCCGATCCTCGGTGCGGAGTTCGTGGCGATCGTCGGCGACCTGTCCGGGTACGCCGACGCTGGACGTCTGGCGTCGCACGCCGGGCTGGCGCCGGTTCCGCGCGACTCCGGCCGCCGGACCGGCAACTTCCAGAGGCCGAAGCGCTACAACCGGCGGCTGCGGCACATCTTCTACTTGTCCGCGCAGGCGGCGATGATGAGGCCCGGCCTGTCGCGTGAGTACTACCTCAGGAAACGAGCCGAGGGCCAGACGCACGTCCAGGCAGTGCTCGCGTTGGCCCGGCGCCGAGTCGGTGTGTTGTGGGCGATGTTGCGTGATGGGCGGCCGTATGACTCCGGTCCGCCGGTTGCGCAGGTGGCTTGACTTCTTCATTAAGACACCTGCGATCCCAGGCCGGAGAAGAAGGCCACGATTCCGTTCGCGGCGCCCAGGCCGAGGGCGGCGCCGGCGGCGACGACCGCGCCCTTCTTGCCGTTGGCTTCGGCCTGGTGGCCACCGGTGTGGTGTCCCCAGGCCCATACGCCGAGTGAGACGGCGAGGGCGCCGACGACGGCGATGATCCCGAACATGTTGATGCTGTTGACCACGTTCTTCAGCACGCTCAGGCCGGGCAGGCCACCGCCCCTGGGTGAGATTCCTGGGTCGTAGGCGAGCTCGATGACGCGGTCTGCGAGAGGGACGGACATAGGTGTGGCGGGGCTCCTTGCATACGCAGGCCAGGGGAGGGCCGGCGGGAAGGGGAAAGCGGAGAGGGAGGTGCGCGTGGGGCGCGGAAGTGGCCGCGGCGGCAGCCCCGCCCGGGGCGGCGTCAGAGGACCCGGCGGGCGGCGAGGATCGTCCAGTCCTTGATCGGGGTGATCCGGACCGGCTTGGTGGTGCGAGGCGCCTCGATCACGACGCCCTCGCCCATGTACATGCCGACGTGCTCGGGCCGGGCGGCAGTGCCGCGGCTGAAGACCAGATCACCGGGCTTGAGTTGGGCGGCCGAGACCGCCTTGCCCTCGCTGACCTGCGTGTACGTGGTGCGGGTGAGGGTGACGCCGGCATGGGCGTACGCCTGCTGCATCAGGCTGGAGCAGTCGCAGCGGCCCATGGGGTCAGGACCATGCGCGTTGGTGCAGGAGCCGCCCCACTGGTAGAGCGTGCCGAGTTGCTGCATCGCCCAGGTGATGGCCTTGCGCGCCTTCGGATCGGCGTCCTTGGGGATCTTGTAGCCCTTGGGGACGCTCCCCTCGGGGATGCGGCCGAAGCCGGAGCCGTCCTGATCCGGAGCGCAGCCGGTGGTGCCGGGCGACGGTTGCTTGCCCTGGTCTGCGTCTTTGCCATCCGTGTCGTTGGCGCCGCCTGGGAAGGTCTTGGCGATGGCGGCCTGCAATGCGGTGGCCAGGTTTTCCCACCGGGCGTACGCGTCCGGCAGCCCGGACTTCTGCACGGCTTGGGCGGCCTGGGTGACGGCCATCTGCTGCCAGCCGCTCACCTTGAGCAAGTGCTTGTAGAACTGCTCGGAGGCGTATACCGGATCGCGGATCTGCTGGGCGCTGCCCCAGCCCTGGGAAGGGCGCTGCTGGAACAAGCCGAGCGAGTCGCGGTCCCCGTAGTTCAGGTTGCGCAGCCGGCTCTCCTGCATCGCCGTGGCGAGCGCGATGATCTGTCCCTTCTTGGGGACGTCGAGCGAGAGGCCGGCGGCCACGATCGTCTGCGCATTGGGGACCTGCTCGGCCGGCAGGTCCAGGCCCTCGACGTGGACGTCCTTGCCGGACGCGCCGTCGAGGATCTTGGCGACCTGCTCGGCGACCTTGTTGGTATCGATGTCGGTCAGGCAGCTGCTGAAGGATCCGTTGCTCTGCACGGCGTCGGCGGAGGAGGCCAGCATCATGCCGGTGCCAGCGATCAGGATCGGGGAGAGGAAGACGACGCCGATACCGGCGGCGAGCCCCTTCAACCCGAGCGGACCGCTCGCCGGTCAGCGATGTCGGGCAGGGGTGGGTAACGAGACGTCATGAACGTGTCCTTCGGGGTGCGGTGTCCGGCGTGCCGCGTGCGCGAAGCGTGTTGGAAGGCCGCGGCGGCCGGGGTGGGCGATCGGGACGGTCCGACGCGGGCGAGTTGCCGCTCGCTCTGCGAGGCCGGGCCGTGAGCTAGGTGTGCCGGGGCAGGGGGTACCTCCGTGAGGCGTGGCGGGAGTAGCCAGCGGCGGTGTGCGCCGGGCGGTTCAAAAACAGTAGGCCCAGATCGGCGGTTGACCAAAAAGTCTGCGTGAGGTGCCGGAACCCGATACCCCAGCACAGCACTTCTTGGTCGTCGGCGGTTTCGCCTCTACAGTTTTTGGACTCCCTCTCGCTCTCCTCGGCCTGTGGCTCGGGGCTTCTGCATGCCCACTTCCGGCCCGCGAGGACTCTGCACGAGGCGCGTAGTTCCCTCCGCGATTCCGCACCCGAATAGGGGTTCTTCTTTGCCTTTCTCCCTGCACCAGGGCGACGCCCTCAGCGTTCTCGCTGGCCTCCCGGACGGTTGTGTCGACTCCGTCATCACCGACCCGCCGTACAACTCCGGTGGGCGGACCGCGAAGGAGCGCACCACCCGCTCCGCGAAGCAGAAGTACACGTCCGCCGACGCCCAGCACACTCTGCCGGACTTCACCGGCGAGAACATGGACCAAAGGTCGTACGGGTTCTGGCTGACGCAGATCATGACCGAAGCCCACCGCCTCACGAAGACCGGCGGCACTGCGCTGCTGTTCACCGACTGGCGCCAGCTCCCCGTCACCACGGACGCGATCCAGGCGGCCGGATGGCTGTGGCGCGGGGTGCTGGCCTGGCACAAGCCGCAGGCCAGGCCGCAGAAGGGCCGGTTCACCCAGAACTGTGAATTCATCGTCTGGGCGTCCAAGGGAGCGATCGACGCCTCCCGCAACCCTGTCTACCTGCCCGGCCTCTACAGCGCCTCGCAGCCCAGCGGCAAGGCGCGCCAGCACATCACTCAGAAGCCCGTCGAGGTGATGCGGGAGCTGGTCAAGATCAGCCCCGAGGGCGGTACCGTTCTCGACTTCTGCGCCGGCTCCGGCTCCACGGGCGTCGCGGCCCTGCTGGAAGGCCGCGACTTCATCGGCGTGGAGAAGACTGAGCACTACGCGTCAATCGCGGCCGACCGGCTCACTGAGACGATCCGCGAAACCCTCACCCAGGACGACGTGGTTCTCACCGTCTGATTCACTCTGCCGTATTTCGCTCCGAGGCCCCGCACACCCTCCCAGTTTCTCCGGAGCCCGCCGGGATGTTCGTGCAACTTTCCTGCGGGTCCGTGCGCCGTGGATTCCACCCACTTGCCATTTCGCGTCTCGTAGGAGGCCGTACTTTTCATGCCCGAATCCATAGACCCCGCAGACGGCGGGGAATTGGAGCCGGTTCGCGTCCCGGACCCGCAGTTGGAGGGGATCGAGGCGAGCGTCCGACGGCTCATGGAGCAGTCGGCGCAGCAGGCACAGCAGCTCGACCATCTCGCGTCCTCGCCGGCGCCGGGCGGATCGCCGTTCGCGGCCTTCGGCATGCCGGGGCTCGGTGGGCCAGCTCCCGCCGCGCCGCCAGAGCCCCGCCCGATCCTGGAGCTGGACGGAGAGGAGCGCGAGGACGAACTCGACGCGCTCAGCGACTGGGTCGACGACTTCTTCCTCCCGGTCTACGGGGCTGAGGTCACCACCGCGGCGCCCTGGTGCCTGCAGTGGCAGGAGCACGACGACGTCGTGGCCTGGCTCCACGCCTTGTGGCTCGCCTACCAGCAGCACAAGGACCCCGAAGCCGGATTGAGCGGTCTGTTCGTGTGGCACCGGGACTTCCTCACCCATGCCGTTGCGGCGATCCGCGCGCCTGGTGGCCCGCTGTCGGCGTGCATGACCTCTCCCGACCGGCCCGCGCACCGTCTTCTGCCCGGCCCGCCGCCCTCCGTGCGTACGGAGACGGCGTCCACGGCGGAAGCCGCCGACGCCGCCGAGCCGGACGAGCCGACGTCATGACCGCGGGAGTGGGACAGCCCGCCTTCGGACTGAGCTTCGACCCCCGCGCACTGACCGATCTCCTCCAGGCCCCCAGCGATATCCGCGACCTCACGCTCGCCTACCTGCAGGAAGTCGTGAACGCGCAGCGCTTCGGGCTACGCCTCGACGGCGACCTGGAGGGCTATCGAAAGCTGTTTGTGGACTCCCGGAAGGATTGGCGCGTCGTCTACGGCGTCCGTCCGGCACCCGCGGAGTCCGCGCACCCGAAGGACATCCACGTCGTTGCCATCCGGCCGCGTGCGGGCAACGACGTCTACGACGAGGTCGGCCGCCGCCTGGGGATGACCCGCCGACCGCTGAGCGCCCGCACCCACGCGGCCCGCTCCCGCTCCCCGCAGCTGACCACCCGCACGCCCGCGCCCCGGCCCGGTCCACCGCCCACCGCACTGCCGGGTCTGCCCCGTCCCGCACACAACCCCGCGCACCACCACACCCGCTGACGCACGGAGTGTCGCCCATGCCCACTGAACCCGCGCCGCTACCAGCCCGGCGTGCGGTGTCCCCGCTCGATCACCACCTCGAAGCCGTCACCGGCCACGACATCGACACCCTGTGGACCTACCGCGACCGCGGCGTCCTCGACGAGCCCCACGCCCACCTAGTAGACCGGCACCGCGAACTGGCCAAGACCCAGACCGCCGTCACCTTCTACCTCCGCCTCCTCAATCGCCTGTCCAGCGGCGAGTTCGACGTCGACGACGCCCTGTTCACGCGCATGAACCGCACCGTGGACCAACTGGAGGAGGCTGCGGGCGCTCGCGACGCCGCTGCGCGGCAGGTGCTCGCCGCCCTGAAGCCCATCGAGGCCGCCGCGACGGCCTCGACGCCCCGTGCGCCTCAGCTCTCGGCGGACGACCAAGCCGCGCTGCTCGCCATCGCTGGCGGCGCCAAGCTCTACGAACACCTGCTGACCGGACGGATGTCCGTGACCGCTGCCTCCGGGACCCGTATCCCTCACGCCAGGCTGCAGCGGCTGGAGGACGCCGGCCTGGGCCTTCGGGACACCGGCCACCCCGTGCACGCCAGCCAGCCGGTCGCCCTCACCGATGCCGGACGTGCCGCGCTGTTCGCCGCCCGGCGGACTCCCACGACCCGGGCACCCACGCTCCCGACTCGCCCCGGCACGCCGCCGTCCACCCCGGCACACCGGTGCTGAACTCCACCGAAAGGCCCTTGTTGTCCCCCACCGAACCGGCGCCGGCTCGGCAGTCCATCCCCCAAGTCGACTTCGAGTTGGACGACTTCGACGCCGACGAGGAGAAGTACCTCGACTTCTACCGCAAGGTCGCCGTCCACGAGGACATGCTCGTCCCCCTCGCCGAACATCACACCCCCAACGGCGCGCACAGCTACTACGTTCTGTTCGACCGCACCGCTACCTGGGGACACCCCGGCATGCCGCAGGTGCTCGCCGTACATCTGCAACGAGACCGCGAGAAGCGGACGTTCGCCTTCGAGCAGGCCCCCCTGCCGCTGCCCGCGATGGCGCAGTCCTGGCTCATCCACCGCGGCTGCCCGCGCGACGCCATCAGCCTCAACCCCGAGCTGGGCCTACCGCCG
The DNA here is from genome assembly GCF_040298885.1 of Streptomyces sp. NPDC001137. NCBI lineage: Bacteria > Bacillati > Actinomycetota > Actinomycetes > Kitasatosporales > Streptomycetaceae > Streptomyces > Streptomyces sp. NPDC001137. Next base: position 42,003 of record NZ_JBEPBA010000028.1, on the reverse strand, counting down.
GCGGACGAGGCCACACGAGCGCTGGAGCGACGCCTCGCCGACGACGGCGACCACTACGCCATGGGCTACTCCTACACCTGCGACGACCCCGACGACATGGTGACCGTCGTGGCACTGCGCGCCCTGGACGAGCGAGCCCCTTCGCCGTTCCGCGTCATAGTCGAGGAGGTCGACACCGACGCCTGGACGCGCACGCTGCGGGAGGGCGGCTTCGCCACGGTCGAGGACGCCTTGCAGTGGTGCGACGACCGGATCGCCGGCGAGGCCGACCCTCTGCCACCGGTCCGCCCGGCAGCTGCAGCCAGCCACTCAGTCGGTGTGGCGAAGTCCTCGGTTCCGCGCCCGCCCGGCCGAGCTCGCTGAGCCCCGCCGCCGTCTACAGCGGCGCAACATAGCCGACGATCGCCGGTTAGCCAAACCGGCGTTTCTCCGGACTCTTATACAGCCGCCGAGACAACATCCGCGGCGCCTTCCCCGCAATCCCTATGCCTTCACGGAGGTTTCTTTCGCATGCGCTCCACCCGAATTGCCATATCCACAGCGATGCTCGGCGCACTCGCTCTGCCGATGCTGTCCACTGCGCCCGCGAGTGCGGCCCCCGCCGCCGCCACGATCGTTGCGCCCTGCCCGGACCTCCCGCCGCTCCCGTACACGGTCCACGCGTCGGCTGTGACCATCCGGTCCAAGGCCACCACGAAGTCCACCGCCGTCGGAGTGCTCTACAAGAGCCACAAGTTCACCGTGCACAAGAAGAGCGGCAACTGGCTCTACATCACGGACAAGACGACCGGCGTCAAGGGCTGGGTCTCCGGCACGTACGTCTACCGCGACGTCCGGATGTGCCTCGACTGACAGACCCCAACAAGTGGTCCGAAAGCGGCTGAGTCGCTGGGCACGACCACCCTCTCATCTTCCTCCAGGCATCGGCTTTCCAGAACAGGAGCTTCCCTTTTGTCCGACGGCATATTCGATGACGCTGAAGATGTCGTGGGCGTGCTCACCGAACGGATCGAAGCGCGCTTCGGTATGGACATGGACCAGTTGAAAGCCGCGGTCACCGCCGCGCCGCTGGCGAATCCTGACGCCACCGATGTCGTCAAGTGGCACGGCCTCCTCGTCGAGGCCCAGTCCGTGCTCGATCACGCGGAGGACGACCTCCTCGCTGCGCTGGAAACCCAGCCCAGCGAGGTCGACGACCCGACGATGGGTCTCGCCCACCGCGTGAACGTGGCCGTCACCGCCCGCGACGGCCGGGCCCTGGTCGTGCGGTGGCTCCTCGACCCGAACGCTCCGGGCAAGAAGGACCTCGCGTCGGAACGGCTCGCCCGCCTTCGCCCCCGAACCGGTCCGGTGGTGCAGACCGGCGCTCCTCACCGACCCGCGGGTACACCCGTGCCGGCGACGGCGTGGCGGGCGGGAAGGGCTGTTCGATGAGCCCGGTCAAGGCCAGCACCATGGACGCCGATCTGCAGAAGGTCTTCGGCGGCACGGTCCCCGATCTGCACGAGGCAGCTGTCGGCCACGATGCCTCTCCGGCCCTCGTCCGTGCCCTGGAACTGCGTTCGTTCCTGGCTCTGACGGAGGAGCAGGTTGCCCGCGTCCGCGATCGCGTGCACGCGGACATGGGCCCGGACCGCGACATGGGCGAGCTGTCGGCGGACAAACTCCGCTCCGACGCGCAGTGGCTCGAGGCCGCGCTCGACGCCCGCGACGGCTACCGCGCAGCTCTCGGTGAACTGCTACGCACCATGCCCCCGCCCGACCAGCAGGCCCGGCCCGTCCGCATGACGCAGCTCAAGGCCACCGCCACCCTGCCCCCGTCCGCCGCCCCGGCACCGCCGCGTGCCGGGGCGGCCCGGGCCCGCCGAACCTGAAAGCCCCGCTTGCCCCACCTCACGTCCACCGAGATTGCCGGACGGATCGAGGACCTGCACGGCGCACCGCTCGCCGACCTCACCGCCCACGCCGAGGGCCAGCCGCCCGGCATGCTCTCCGCCCTGCTCGGCATGCACGACGACCTCGCGTTCGCCGAGGGCAGCATCGACTTCCACCGCGACCACCTCGCCCGGCTCATCAACACCGAGCGGCACATCCGTCGGCATGAGGTCTCCCACCTGCTCGACGGTGCACGACGGCTCGCCGAAGCCGTCGCAGTCCGCGACACCCAGGCCAAGTCGGTCGCCGCCGTCCTGCAAAGCCTCGCCCGTGTCCCGGCCCCGGCGCCGTCCCCGCCGACACCGTCACCGCCGCTACCAGCTCCGCCCCTCGCGGCGCAGAGCACGGCGCTCAGCCGCTGACCCGCAAGCGATTTCCCCCTCACCCTCCCCGGAGTTCCTCTCTTGGCCATCACCGCTCTGCCACCTGACACCGACAGCGACATCGCCCGGGTCACCGAAGTCCTCGCCATGATCACCCCGCGCTGGAACGTGAGGATCCTGCTGGCGCTCTCCGGCCCGCCCCTGCGCTACAGCGAGTTGGCGGCCAAGGTGTCCTGGCTGCAGAACGGCCAGCTCCACCCCAAGCTCAAGTCGCTGTGCGACGCCGGGCTCGTCGAGCGCACCGAACACACCGCACGTCATGTGACCTACGGCCACACCGAGCGAGGTGCTGCCCTGCTGCCGGTTCTACCGCTGATCGTCACCTGGGCCGAGGAGCATCTGGAGACGGCGGACCGCCCGCTGCCCGCGATCGAGCAGATCGAGGACAGCCTCATCCTGCTCACCCGGCGGCACGCTGCTGCCCTCCTGTGGGTGCTGAAGTTGCGCAAGGAGGTCAGCGGCCGGGCGCTGGCCCGGATCGTGATGCCCAGCAGCGACTGGACCAACGTGTACCCGCCGCTTCGGCAGCTCGTGGCCGACGGCCTGGTCGACACCGAGGGAGTCGGCCGGCCGTTCCGGCTGTCCGCTGCGGGCGACGGCCTGGGCCCCGTTCTCGGCGCCCTGTCCGCGTGGTCCGCCGGGCAGCCCATCGACCAGGCGGCCCACCATCCGGTGTGGGGGCACCCGCTGGCGAAGACCGCGTCGAGGCCGTGGGTCAGCAGTCAGTCCCGGTCGGCGCCCGCGGCGATCCCCCCACCCCGGACAGGCGAATCCGCTCCGGCCTGGCAGAACCGCGATCTGTTCTCCCATGCCACGGCCGCCCGCCCGAAGGCGGCCGTCCCGGCGGGAGGCCCACGCCGATGACCACCCTCTTCACCACAGCCGCAGTGCGGAACGCAGTCGAGCTGCTGGCCTCTCGCTCCTTGATCCGCCTGGTCACCGAGATCGACGACAACGGGGCGATACCGCCGCGACGGCTGGCCGGTATCCTCCCCGACCTTTCCTCGCACCAACTGCGCCGGACTACCGAAGCGGCCCGCGCTCATGGACTCGTCCGGACCGCACCCGGCGCCGGACTGGAACTCACCGACGCCGGGTCGGAGTTGGCCGACCTGTACGACGCGGCTGCGCGCTGGGGTCGACGCAACGCCTACCCGGGACCGGTCTGCGAGTTCAGCAACCGTGTCCGCCACGTCCTCGACCTCCTGGCGCCCTCGCTCGCGGCCGAGCGCGCCGACGGCCTCCCGCGGCCGTCCGCCGCGCGGCTGCCCAGCACCGAGGCCGAGGCAGACCTTGCCCGTCCCCGCGCTCTCCTGATCCAGTGGCTGGCCGGCAACCCCCAGGTCACCCGGGTGTCCGAGCCCGAGCCGGTCGTGTGAGCGCAGCGGTTACACCCCGGCATGCACGCCGCACCGCCGGGCTGATGCGCGGCATCTACCTGCCGCGCACGGCGGACGCTCTCGCGTTCGCGATGTCTACCTACGGCATTCCGCTGCTGGTCCTGGCCACCACGCGCTCCGCCACGCTGACGGGCGCCGCGTTCGCCCTGGAGTGGATCCCGCGGCTGGCGGCGTTCGGGTGGGCCGGATCGGTCGTCGACCGGCGCGGGGCATCCGTGGTCTTCCACCTCGCCTCCCTGGGACGCGCCTTGGTTCTCGCCGTCGGCGCAGTCCTTCTCCATCTCCACCCGTCCGGCGCCGTGGCGAGCGTGACCGTGATGGTGCTCGCGGCGGCCACCGGCGTGCTCACCGAGTTCAGTTACATCGCGGTCGAGACCGCTGGCGCCGCCGCCGGCCGCCGGGCAGGTGCACGCGCTCACCGTGTCCAGGCCGTGCTACTCGGTATCGACCAGACCGCGACGCTGGCCGGCCCGGCGCTCGCCGGACTGCTCCTGCTCGCCGGGCCGCCGCCGATGCTCGCGGTGATCACCATGCTTTCGCTGCTCGCCGCGCTGCTCGCTCTGAGCACACCCCCCTCGCCCGTGGCTCCGGCCCGCGCTCCGAAGGGGCGGCCCGGCGCCGGTCTCCTCACTGGGTGGCGCACCATCCGCTCGCTGCCCGCGCTTGGCTGGCTCCTGGCCGGGCTGACCCTGTCCAACCTGGCCACCGGGCTCCTCCAAGCGGCCGGTCCGGTGATCGTCGTCGAGCGCTTCGGGCAGTCCACCACTGCCGTCGGCCTGGTCTGGTCCGCAGCCGCCGGCGCAACACTTCTCAGCGTCACGCTCTGCCGGTTCGCGCTGGACCGGCTGGGCCTGTGGCCGGTCGGCGCCACCTGCGCGGCCCTCGCCTCACTCGCCTGTCTCGCCGCTTCCCAGGCCCCCGAATACCTGTCCTACCTGGTCCTGGTCGCGGTGCTCATGGCGGCAGACGGCGGCATGACGGTGGTCCTGCGTACCCTGCGCTCCCGCCTGATCCCAGCGGAGACGTTCGGCAGCACCCTGTCGGCGACCATCCTCATCCTCCTGCTGCCCTTCCCCGTCGCCGGCGCACTCACCGCCCTCACCCCACCCGACGCACTGGGCCACGTCATCACCGCCTGCGCCGCACTACAAGCCCTCGGCCTCTTCTGCGCCTTCGCCCGCCTGCGCACCGATCCCGCCCTGCGTACCTGACCCCATCGCACCCGCCAGCCTGCGGAGACCTCATGCCTGCCGTCGTCCTTGGCCCGAACCGTGCGAGCGGTCGCACTATCACCGAGCAGTTGAACGCCTTCGACGCGCACAACCCGCACGTCTACCGTGCCCTGGACGCATGGCCGCCCGCCGCCTTGCTTCGCCGCCAACTCCCTTACGGAGTCGCCGGGCTGAACAACAACTTCACCGCCCTCTACGCCCGCCGCCTCATCGACGAGCACCCCCACTGGGCCGGCGTGTTCAAACTGCGCCGCCGCCGCGCCGCCTAATGGGCGCGCCTGACAATCCCCTCTCTCCCTCGCTTCCGCGCCCTCCCTCGGCTGGACGAAGGCGGCCGGTCGGGGCGCCGAGTAGGGCTTCGTCAGACACGTGCAGCCTCCCGGGCTGCGTGAGCAGCTTCGGCCCGAGGTCCCACCACGCCGCTGGCCGCGCGTCGGCTGCTCGCCGAGCAGCCGTCCTCCGACGCTGAGGTCCGCCGCCTTCCCACCCTCCGCCTTCCCACCCTCCGATCCCGAGGAGCTTGCTCTTGTCCGACCGCCCTGTCGTCCTAGTCGTTGCCGCAGCCGACATGGAGGCCGAGGCATACCGCGGGTACTGCCTTCAGTCCGTGGCCGCCGCTTATGACGTTGTCTTGATCACCGGCGAAGAGCCGTCGTGGGAGGTTCCGTATCTGCGGGACTGCATAGTCGTGTCCGATCCGACCGACCAGGCGGCGCTGTCCGCCGCCGGCCGGACCCTAGCCGAACGCTACGACCTGGCCGGGGTGTTCACATGGACCGAGTGGTACCTCGTGCCCGTGGCTCGCCTCGCCCGCCAGCTCGGCCTGCCCACCACTGCCCCGGAGGCCATGCAGGCGTGCCGCAACAAGGCCACATCCCGTGCGCTGTTCGCGCGGCACGGCGTGCCGTCGGCTGCTTCGGTGAGCGTGCGCACCCAGGCCGAGGCCGAGGCGGCGGCCCGGCAGATCGGCTACCCGCTCGTGCTGAAGCCCGCCGCGCACGCGGCCAGTATCGGAGTGATCCGCGCCGACACACCCGAACAGCTCACCGCAGCCTTCGCGTTCGCCGACCAGGCGGCCGGGCTCGGGCGAGAGTCCACCAGCGTGCTCGTGGAGGAGTACCTCGACGGGCCCGAGGTCTCGGTCGAGTGCGTGACCTACCGCGGCCGGACCACCGTGGTGGCGGTCACCCGCAAGACGGTCAGCGCTCCGCCTTTCTTCGAGGAACTGGCCCACTGCGTGGCCGCGGCCGACTCGCTGCTCGACGTGTTGACCCCAGTGGCACGGGCCGCGATCCGTGCTCTGGGGATCACCGACGGCGTCTGTCATGTCGAGATGCGGCTGGTCGACGGCCGGCCGCGGCTGGTCGAGGTCAACGGCCGGCTCGCCGGCGACATGATCGGCCACCTCGTCCGACTCGCCACGGGCATCGACCTGCCCCGCGCTGCCGCCGACATCGCCTGCGGCCGAGCCCCCGACCTCACCCCCACCCGGTCCTCGGCCGCGGCGATCCACATGCTCTACCCGGACACCTCCGGCACCCTGCTCCGTCTCGGCTTCGACGGCATCAGCCCGCGCTGGCTGGACCGCGTGCACTTCCAGCACCAGGTCGGCGACCAGCTGCTTCTCCCGGCCGACGGCGGCAACATGTGGACCGCGCGGATCGGCTACCTGATCACCACCGCGCCCACCGCGGACCTCGCGCAGGCCCGCGCCGACCAAGCTGCCCGCCGCATTCAGGTCCACGTCGAGCCCCGAGCGGCCGACGAGCCTGTTGCCGGTGGGCGCCCCGCATGAGCCTCACCGATGTTTCGCTCCGGCGTAGCCGTGTCCTGCTGACCGGCTACTTTCTCGGCCTGGGTGTAGTGATGGCTGTCTGGGGCGCCCGGATGCCAGCCGTGCAACACGCAGCCCACCTCACGACCGGCAGCCTGTCCCTCGTCCTGCTCGCCGCAGCTCTCGGCATGGTCGCCGGACTGCAAGCCGGTGGCCGGCTCGCCCGGCCCGAACGCCTCCCCACGCTCCTGATCGGTGGAGCTGTCGCACTGGCGGCAGCCCTCGCCCTGGTGGGGCAATGCCGGACTTTGGCCTCGCTGCTCGCAGCGGCGCTGGCCTTCGGCGCCGCGCACGGTGTCCTGGACGTCGCCGTCAACACCGGGGCGGTCCGCTGCCAGAACGCCTACGGCAAGCCCATCATGTCGTCCCTGCACGCCGCGTACTCGATCGGCGCGCTCGGCGGCGCCGCCCTGGCCGCCGCCACCGACGGCACAGCCCACAGTGCTCTGTTCCTGACGGTCGGCGCCGCACTGACGGCGAGCGTGTTCGTGACCGGGCCGCGCACCCTCACGCTGAGCGGCGCCGACCCCAAGACCTTCGACCCCCAGGAGGCCGATCGGGACCGGCCGCCGGGGAGGGGCTGGCTGCTGGGTGCGTTGTCGGCTGCCAGTCTGCTAGGGGAAGGAGCGGCAGCCGACTGGGCCGCCGTGCACGTGCACGGCCTGCACGCCGGTACGGCTGTCGCCGCGAGTTCCTTCGCCCTCTACAGCACCGGCATGGCGATCGGCCGGCTGACCGGCGACCGGCTCACGACCCGCTTCGGTGCCTCTGCCGTGGTCCGCGCCGGCGCGGTCCTCGCCGCTGCCGGACTGGCCACCGGCGTCCAGGCCGACAGCGTGCCTGCGGCGCTTGCCGGCTGGGCGGTCTTCGGGCTCGGCCTGTCCGGCACCATCCCCTCCCTGATCACCGCCGCCGGCAGCTGCGGGCCGAGAGCCGTCGCCACGGTATCCGTCACCGGCTACCTCGGCCTGCTCGCTGGCCCCGCCCTCATCGGCGCCCTCGCCAGCATCACCGCCCTGCCCACAACCCTGCTGCTGCCCGCCTTCCTCGCAGCCGCCGTCGCTGCCCTCGCTCGTCGCGCCCTGGAGAACACCACCCCTTGACCCGCCCCACCAGCCTTGATGCCGTCATCCTCGACTACAACGGCGTCATCGGACTGCAGCCCACCCGCGCCCACTGGCTTCGACTGGCCCGCACCGCCTCCTGGCCCGAAGACGATCTCGCAGGCTTCCAGCGAGCTTTCTGGAACGCCCGCGACCTCTATGACGCCGGCCAGCTCAGCGACCTTGCGTACTGGGCACACGTCCTTGGCGCCCACCCCGGCTCCCGCCTGCTGCGCGAACTCCTCGCCGCGGACACAGCCATGTGGACCGAGACCGACGAGAGAGTCCTGACCGTCCTACGCCGCGCCCACGCCACCGGACTGCCGATGCTGCTGCTGTCCAACGCACCCGCCCACCTCAGTAACGTGCTCGACACCCACGAATGGCGCCTCATGATGACCCAGGCGCTCTACTCAGCCCGACTTCAGGCGTGCAAGCCCGACCCGGCCGCCTACCACCACGCTCTGCAGGCCACCGGAGTTCGCGATCCACGACGCGTTCTGTTCGTGGACGACCGTGCCGACAACTGCCAGGCCGCTGCCCGCTTGGGCCTGCGGACGCTGCACTACACCGGCTCCAGCGATGCCCTTCAAGAAGCCCTGGTGCTCGCTGCCTGACCCACCTTCACCATTCAGGAACCTGTGACCTCTCACGACGACCTGCCCACGATTGACGGAGACGTCTTCGTCTCTCCGCGCCACCTCGCCTCGACCACCGGGATCGGCGACCCCGCCCTCGCCCCGCTCATCGACCTCGGCTGGGACCTTAACAACGACGACCTAGGCAACGCCTACGTCAACGCCCCCGACCGCAAGGTCCGCCTGGGCTACCTTCCCGAGGGCGAGGATGACGGGCTCTGGCGCATCAACGCCTACCGGGATCCGTTCGGACCACCGACTTGGGGCGTCTGTTTCAACGACCGCGTCCCCACCGAGTTCGTCCAGGCGTTCACCACGGTCCTCGCCACGGCGTATAGGCAGGGGCCAGACACTTACCTGGCGCGGCCGGTCTCCGGAACGGACGAGCACGATCCCTTCCTCGCCGTCGTGCCCCTGCTGAAACAGGGTTGGGAGATCGACCGCCCGCGCTGGGGCGTCTTCGCCATCCAGGCCCCGGACGGACTCGCCGGCCTCGAGTTCACCACCGGCGACCTCGACCCGGAAGCCGAACTGACGACGCGGGACGCCCGCTGGCAGCTGTGGGCGGGCAAGTCCATCGGTCGGCCCGTCTGGTACGCCACGGCCAGCACCGACACCCCCGTCGCCCTGCTCACCGCCGTCACCGAGTGCGTCGCCGATCCGGCTCTGCTGCCCCGGTGGCGCGAGGCGACCTTTAGCTACATCAAGGGCATGGCCCAGCTCACCCCGATCCTGCCGCCGGCATCGCTGGCCCCCACCCCGCTCGACGTGCACCGGGCCGCCGCATCCCGCCGCCTGGCCGCGCTCCCCGCGGCCAGCGTCCCGCGCTGGAGCACCACCAGCCGACCGGCCCTGCCCGGTCCACGCCGATAGACCCTGCCCGACCCCTACCGGAGACCCTCTTGTCCCTGCAGGCCCCGGAGTTCTTCGCCGAGCTATGCCTTCCCTTCCACGACAGCACCGTCGTGGGCAACACCTACTTCGCCGCCCCTGTCCCCGGCGTACCGCTGCGGCTGCGGATCGATTTCACCCGCACCATCCACGCGGACACCTACGGCGGCCTGCGCCTGGCAGTCGTCCACCCGGACCGCGGCGAGATCGACGCAGTCGCCCTCAGCTTCCTTGACCACGGCACCTTCCATCGCCGCGACGAAGCGGACAACACCGGGCCGAACACCAAGCAGTACGGCACCTTCGACACGTACCACAGCCCCGGGCGGCCACCGTGGGAGGGAGCCGTCACCACCGGGTTGCGCGACGCCGTGGAGCAGTACACCGCCGTCTGGTTCCCCGGTGCCTGGGCCGCGTCCGCGTCGAGCCGCACCGCTGGCCGGTCCGCGCACACGGCACCCGCCGCGCCGGTCACCCGCAGCGGCACCCGTGCCCGCTGAGTCGCGCCTACACCGCGAGCCGCGGCGTTCCGCACTCTTCCAGCAGGAGCCCTGCCCGTGATGACCCACCCCTTTGAGGACCTCGACGCGGCCCAGACCGTACAAGTCCTTCCTCGCCACCTCGCTGGGCCCGGCACCGTCGACCCGCGTACTGCTTGGGCCTTCCCCTACGACGAGGGCTGGCTGTTCGCCCGGACCGACGAAGGCACGGCCGCCGCGTTCAGCCCGTGCCTGCGGCTGCAGACCACCTATGACCCCCAACCCGACAAGCCCGGCAAGGGCACGTGGACCGTCAGCGCGCACCGGGCCCCGTTCACCCCGCCGGCCTGGCGGATCACCTTCGACGCCACCACTCCCGTCGAACTGCTGCATGACGTCCACATCGAGCTGCTCGACCTCTACCTCGAAGACCGGCACAGCGACCACGATCGGCTGTTCCAGGACGAGACGGCGCCGCACGAGGCGTACGTGCCGCTGCTCACCCGCGGGTGGAGCCACGACGTCAAGACCGACGGCACACAGACGTTCCTCACCCCGGAAGGACTCGGCGGCCTACGCCACCGCTACGCCATCAGCGGCTCCAGCGGGCCAGCCTGGCGGGCCTGGGGCGGGTACCCCAGCGAGCCGCACTGGAGGGCGCACTTCTCGTTCGGCACGCCCACCACGCTCGTCGCGGCCTTCACCGCCTCGCTCATCTCCACCGAGCCACTGCACCGCACCGTCCAGGACGTCCCTGTCCACACCCGCGCAGCCCTCTACGTCGCCACCACGACCACCAAGCAGCCGAACGGCAACACACCTGTCGCCTCGCCACCTCCCGCCCCGGTCTCTGGCCGAACCCGCTGACCTTCCCCGCCCCCTGACCAAGGAGTCCTCCTCCTCGTGCACGCACGATTCGTCCAATCCGCCGCCGTCGCCGTCGCGGTGACCGGCACCCTCACCTGGGCGCCGGCCGCGAGCGCTCAGCCCTCCGAACCGACCCCCTCGGCCTCCGCCGAGACGCCGGCCGCAGACGCGGGCAGCGTCGAGATCACCACCAGGGACACGGCCGGGGACACGCTTCCCGGCGCCACGTTCCTCCTGCTCGACGCCGTCGGCGAAGAAGCCGGACGCGGCAAGACCGACGCACACGGGAAACTGACCTTCTCCGACCTTGCGCCGGGCGTCTACCGCCTCAAAGAATTCTCCACCGGCAGCAGCCTTCACGACACCGCCGATGACCAGGACGTGATCGTCACTCCGGGCACCGCCACCCGGCTCACGATCGTCGACCCGTTCAAGGCCGCCTCGGTCCTGCTGAAGGGTAAGGACGACAAGACCGGCAAGCTGCTGGCCGGATCCACGGTCAACATTGGCAGCGGCGACAAGACCATCCTGACGCTGACCACTGGCGCAGACGGAACGGCCAGCGGCAAGCTGCCCATCAACTCCCGTACCGGCACGGGCTTCTGGGTCAAGCAGGTGAAGGCTCCTGCCGGCTACAACATCTACAAGCCCTCGAAGGCGTTCAAGGCCAAGCCGGGCGATCCCGTGACCGTGACCGTCACCAACGCCAAAACCGCCACTACCTCGCCGTCCACGGAGAAGCCGACAGACAAGCCCACCGAGAAGCCGAGCCACAAGCCCTCCCCGGACAAGCCCGGCAAGGATGAGGACACCCCGGCGCCGTCTGCCTCGGGTACTCCGACATCCAACGAGACGGCGTCGAGCACCGCGGCGCCTGCTCCCGCCAGCTCGCTCGCGCACACCGGCGCCGACGCCACCCCGTGGCTGATCGGCGGCGCCGGAGTCCTGATCGTCGCTGGCGGAGGCGCCCTCTTCGCGGCCCGTCGCCGACGTACGGACAACTCCACCGACGACGGCTCCTCCGCGAGCTGACCTCATCCGGGGGCTTTGTCATGGGCGCGTGTCCGGTGTGAGTAGAGGCGGGGCACCCCTAATGCGCGCGTGACCCCTGCGTTGCGCGAGGCCGAACCGTGAAGGCTCGTACGGACCGGGATACCGACGACCGCAAGCACCTTGATCGAGTGATTCCGTAACACGTACGCTGACGGCCGTTACTGTGTGTGGCGCAGAGTGAACAGCCCGCTGAACGCGGTTCGCTCGAGTTGCCTGCGGGATACGGGGGTGCAGGTTGGACAACTCCATGCCGGTGGCAGCTGGTGTTCCGCCCATCCATTTCGGAGTGCACGAACTGCGGACCGGAAGCGCGGACGGGGCACGGGCCGACTTCGAGAAGATGCTCGCGCAGCTCGCGAGTGCGACCAATCCGAACGTCCGGATGATCGCCGCGAATCCGGGCGACTGGGGAATCGACGCTTTCGCCGGTGACCTCGGGGGCGCCATCACGGTCTGGCAGTCCAAGTACTTCATGCCGAAGACCACAATCAGCCAGTCGCAGCAGATTCGCGAGTCCCTCGCGAACGGGCTGAAAGCCGCGGCGGCCAATGGTCACACCATCGTGCTCTGGATCCTGTGCATCCCCTCCAGCATGGACGGGCCGGCAGCCCAATGGTGGGACGGCTGGAAGAAGCGGCAGGAGAAGGCGCATGGCCTTGTCATCGAGCTGTGGGACGAGACCAAGCTCGTGAAGAAGCTGCTGAGCCCCGAAGGTGACCAGGTACGCCGCGCCTATTACGAACCCTTCACGGCGCCCGCCGCCCCCGCCCAGGAGCAGATACGCGTCGTGCTGGACGTGGAGGAGGACAAGGCGGCGGCGCTCGACTCGGCTCTGTTCGTGCGCCAGATGATCGAGGCCGGCCACGTCGAACTGGACTCGGCGAAACGGCAGTTCTTCAACGCTGACCTAGTGGCGCGCGAAGTCGCGCACAAGGGCGTGCCTGCTGAGGTTGCCGCGCTGAGCTCTGCTGACGCCACCCTTCACGGGGTGTGGGAGATGCAGTTCAACGAGTGTTCGGCCGAGGGCACCCTCGCTGCTCTGCACGGCCGGGTATGGCGCGAGGTGCGCGGCGAGCACGACAAACTGCCCAAGGTGCTGCGTCTGGAGGTGACGCACAGCTGGGGTCTGGTCCACCGGCTGGTCGACAACCGTCGGGCAGGGTGGGTCACGCACTGGCGGCAGATCGCGAGCGGTCATGCCGACGACTGAGGTTTCGCGTCCGTCCGTACCGCTCGACCACTGATGAGGAGCATGCCGTGCAAGCAGACCGGCCGGTTGTGATGCCCGAGGACGAGGTACCTTTCCGTCTCGCTCAACTGCTGCTGCTCCTTGACGCCGTCGCCAAGCAGGACGCAAACGGGGCGACCCTGGAACGCATCGGGTACTACGACTTCCTGTCCGCGAACCCCTTCCTCGTAGTTCCCTCCGAGGGCCGGGACGCGAGTCTTCTCCGGCTGGCCGGATTCGACCCGCAGGTCCTTGCCTACGCGTCCTCTTCACAGCGATTCACGAGCCGGCGAGAACGGATCCAGCACGACTTGGCGCTCCTGGTGGCCTATGGGTGCTGCCAGGTCCGAAATCGCAACGGCTCCCTCACCTACTTGATCACAGAGGCCGGTCAGCACCTCGGCGGGCAGTTCACCGCCACCTACGCCACCTCCTTTGCTACCGCCGCCGACATCGTCGTCCGCCAGCTCCGCAAACTCAGCGACAAAAGGCTGCGCGAGCAGACCGCGCGGTGGCTCAGGCCGGACGGACCCGACGGACCCGCGGCTGCCCTCATGAGCGTCCTGGGGCCAGGCCCGTTGCTGGAAATGTCCTGGGAGGGATGATCACCATGGAGCCGCTTCCCGGCATCCGGATCCGCCGTCTGCGCCTGGTCGGCATGGAGCGGTCCTACGACGTCGATTTCACCGCCGAACAACGGGTACGGAACCTCTCCGTCATCGCCGGGGCATTCAGCTCCGGCAAAACAGCGGTCCTGGAATTCATCGCATACGGGCTCGGCGCGAAGCGGCACCCCCGCCACCAGGAGGTGCTGCGAAGGGTCCGTTCATGCCTCCTGGAGGTCGAGCTCTCCGGCGAGCCGCACGTGATCGAGCGGTCGGTCGGAGAGCCTTCGAAGATCGCCTTCGTACGCCGCGGAACGCTCGACAGCAGGCCCACCTCCAGGGCAGAGAGCAGGCCCATCGACCCGCCCGGGGCACCGGAGAGCCTGTCCTCCCTCCTCCTGAGTCACTGCAAGCTCGAAGGCGTCCAGCTACGCGAAGCGCCCACCAACAGCGAATCCCGCACGGACCCGCTCAGCTTCCGCGACTTGATGTGGCTCGCCTTCCTGCCCAACGAACGTGTCGCGGACAAGAACTTCCTGTTCGAGAACGACTACATGCGCAAGCACAAACTGCGGCAGGTCGTCGACGTCGCCTTCGGGGTCCACGACTACCGCGCTGTCGAACTTGGCCAGCGCATCCAGGAACTCGGCGGCCGGCTCAACCGAGCCAAAGCCGAACTCGCAGCAGCCCGTACCTTCGTCGTGGAGCAGGCTCCCACCGCACTGGACGGTGAACCCACACCTGCCGTCCACGAACAGGAGCTGGCTGACATCACGAGCCAGCTCACGGAGTTGGACCGCCGGGCGCAGGCGGGAACGGAGTTCGCGGCCCAGCTGCGCCGCCAGCACAAAGAGGCGGCCCAGACTTCTCACCGGGCGGCAGCGGTCCTGCGGGACTGCGAAACACAGCTCCAACGCCTGATGCCTCTTCGCGCGCAGTACGCCGACGATCTCCTAAAGCTCGGCATGCTCGGCGAGGCACAGCAGATCTTCGACCCCCTGAGCGTCACGACCTGTCCCGCCTGCCTGAACCGGCTATCGGCTCCCCCCACCGCCGACAACGGACGCTGCAGCCTCTGCCGCCACGAAGTGACAGCAGCGGAAGGGACGTTGGTCCTGGGCGCTGCCGACACCGGCAGCCAGGCTGGGGACACCCGGGTGGACGTCGCAGCCGAGACCCGGTCCACCAAGGCCCGCCTCAAGGAGATCACCACCTACATCGATGAGCTCGGCGCCTCGCTCGCCGCACTCAAACTCCGGGCGGAAGAGGCGGCCGTCCGGGAAGAGGAAGCCGCCGCCGCGCTGGACGCCGCGACGTCGCCCTCCGTCTCACCGTTCCTCGCCGCCCGCGACGACCTCCACCGAAGGCGCGAACAGGTCCTGCGCCAACTCGAACAGGCCGAGAGCGCGGTCAAACTCCGCGAAGGACTTGCCAAACGGGCCGACGCCGTGGAACGCCACGAAGCCCAGATCGCCCGTCTCCGCGAGGAACTCGCACGACTCGGAGACGCCTCCCATGACCGCGATCGGGTCATCGCCAAGATCAGCGGCCGATACGGCGAGCTCCTCCGAGCCTGGCGCTACCCCAAGGTCAGTACGCCCTTCATCAAGACCGACCTCACCCCCTTCGTACGCGGTGAGCCGTACCAGGAAGCCTCCTCCGGCGCCCGCACCCTGCTCACCCTGGCCTGGCAGTTGGCCGTCTTCGAAATCGCCGTCGAAGCAGGGGCCGCACACCCGGGATTCCTCATGATCGACAGCCCCCAGAAAAACCTCGGCCACGGCGGCACCCTCGATGCCGTGATCGCGGACGCCGTCGCCATCGACGACTTCTACCACCACCTCTCTCTCTGGCTCGCAGAGCGAGGTAGCCGAGCGCAGCTCATCGTCGCCGACAACAGCCCGCCACCGCTGGTGGAAAGCAGCGTGGTGGTGCGCTACAGCCGCAACGAGGACCGTCCGCCGTACGGTCTGATCGAGGACGAAACCAGTGCGGACGAAGAGGCAGAAGCCGACGCGTGAAACGCCCTTCGGCCTTTCCTCGGTGGCAGGCTGACCCCAAAAGGCGCAGCGTCGCGGACAACTCACTCAGCAGTTGAAGCGCGGGCTCGACTCTGGCGTCAGCCCGACAGCCGCGTGTCGGTCAGCATCAGTGGCTGTCAAGGCTCGGACGGATGGGCGGACCATCGCGCGGCAGAGGGCGGCGGAGGCGAGAAGTGATGTCAGCTCCCAGATACGACACCACTCGTTGACATCCAACCTAGTCGCCCAGGCCAACAGGTTGCACACGACTAACTCTGCTGTCAAAGGACAGTTCGCCGGGGGCAGACAGGAAAGATCGCGGAAAGACTGGCCAACGTGCGTGAGGACATGTCAACGTAGACGACCTTGCAAGAAACCCCAGGTCAGAGAGGTGATTGCCCGTGACCGTAGCGCCCGTTGGCCGCGGTTTCTCCACCACCATCGAAGCCCTGCGGCTGCGCGAGTGGCAGCTCGGTCCCGGTCAGCCCACGCTGGTCATGGACCAGTTCTCCGCAGAGGACTTCCATCTGATCGTGGATGACCGCGCGGACGTGCACGTCAGCTCTAAAGACGGCCGGTTCTACCTCGGCTGGTTCCCGCTCGGCCGCCCCGGCACGGACGGCGAGGGATGGAAGATCGCTGTCACCGGCACGGCCAAGGTGCGCGGCTACCACCTGTCGTTCGACACCGAGACGCCGGCCGACATCGTCGCCGCCGCCGTGGCGCGCGTCCTGGAGACTTCACGTCTCCTATGACAGCGCGGACACCGACAGATAGCCGGAGCCCTGCGAGCGGTCGGCAGTCTGCAGGCCGCCGACCCGTTTCCACTGCTCCCCGTTTCCCGTACCCCAGGAGGCTTTTAGTGACGTCCCCAGAGATGACCGTCGGCGACCTCATCGACCTGCTGTCCGGCTGCGACCGGAGTGCTCCGGTCCGCCAGGCCATGAACCCCTTCTTCCCGATGGCGCACCGCTTGGCGCAGGTCGTGCAGTGGGTGGACGAGAGCGGCACGACCGTCGTCTACCTCGCCGAAGGGCGTGACGAGGACGCACAGCTCGGCCACCTGCCGTCCGAGGTCGCCATCGAGCTGACGTGGCAGGGCCCCGTCCAGGCACCCCCGCGCCGCCCCCGCCGCCGTGCTGGCGGCAACTAGACCTGCACCGAGCCCTTGGAGGCGCCCCTGTACCCCGACTTCCCGCTCGACCCGACCACCCCGCACGGCGGCCAGCCCGCGTTTTGGGTCGGCCCCCGGCAGCTGGCCGGTGATGATGGGCGCCTCTACGACGCCGTCGCCGACACGCTCGCCGGCCTGGGCTGGACGAGCCTGACAATCGTCCGCGGACGGCACGAGCCGGACGAGGCGCCGGAGGACCGCCAGGTCCTGCGCAGCACCGTCCTGCACATCAGCCCCGACGCCCTGCGCTGGGCCCAGTGGAGCCTGGCGGACGAACCGTTCCACCTGGGAGAGCTTCCGGTCGCCTGGCAGATCTCCGCACGCGCCGAGGCGAGCAGTCCGCTCGCGCACTGGTCCGCCTACTTCACCCGCGACGTCCCCGGCGAGGCGGTGGCCGACTTCCTCGTCGCGCTCGACGCCCGCGATCAGCCTGTCGTGCCGCTTGCCGGACCCGAGCTGGTCCTCGACGCTGTCGCCGCACACGGATGGTTCCGCGACATCGATCAGCCCCGGGCGGCAGCGACGGACCCGACGTTCACCTCGCACATCAGCCTCGGCGAGGTGCCGCCCCTCATCCAGGACGCCGACCCCCGGGTCCTGGCCGCCGAGGCTGACGCGGAGGGACCGGCAGGATGGCAGGCGTGGGCCGAGCCGGTGCTCGGCGCACCGTGCCTGTGGGCGGCCTCCTTCGCCGCCAGCGTCCCGCACGACCTCGTGGCAGCCTTCGCCGCGTCCCTCAGTTCGACCGCACCGGTCTTGCGCAGGGTGCTGCCCGAGGCCACCCAGGAGCGACTGCTGCGGGCGCCGGCCTAGCGATCGAAGGCGCCCTTCAACCCAACAGAAGAAGCCCGGTCCTCCATGGAAGATCGGGCTTCTGGCATTCCCTCCGTGACTCGGGCGATTCATCGAATCGGAGGCGGGTGGTGACCCTGGGGACAGGCGCAAGCTGTCGTGCCTGCCCGGCTCCACGGCGGCAAAGTGGGGTGAAGTGGGGGGCGGGTGGTTGTAGCGGTGCAGGTTCCGCACGTGGTATTTCCAGAGCCTCGAATGGGGCAAGGTGGCCACGTTTTGGCGTATCGGTGCCGCTCAACATGTGGTATTCGACGGCTCGTTGAAGTGGGGCAAGATGGCCAAGGTATGGCGTAGCGGTGCCACATTCTCGTGCGGCTGAATGGCTATATGCCTCGATCCGAAGATAACCAGCAGCCAGTCCTTGAAGTCCGTTGCGGTGGCGTGCACGTCGTCGTTCAACGCATCTCGCCCTGGCTGGTGGCGGCCGTCGTCACAGCCTTCGTCACGACGACGGGGAGCGGGCTCGCAGCCTGGATCACGTCCCGTTGAGAACCTGCCGAACCGTGTAGTGGGCGAGCCACACAGCGCTGCTGCCCCCGACCGTCCTTGGTCGGGGGCAGCAGCGCGTCGAAGGCCGGTTAGCTGACTGCTGTGGCCTTGGCGAGGGCTTTGTCGAGGTGGCGGTCGACGAGGGCCGGGGAGCCGGAGACGATCAGCAGCAGGCTGCCGTCGCGGATCGCGGTTTGCTTGACCACGGTGCTCCGTCCTCCGGCGGAGAACGTCAGGAGCTGGCTCCACTGCTCGTCACCGAGGCCGTGGGGCGCAGGCAGCTTCTGCGAGGCCATGTCGGTCGGGGTGCCGCCGGCGACGACCTGGTAGGTCGGGCAGCCGGTCATGGCGTCGAAGATCCGGCCGATGCCGTCGGACAGCTTCTTCGCGCTGTCGCTGTACAGCTCCTCGGAGATCTCCGAGGAGCTGCCGCCGTAGGTGAAGGCTGCCTTCGCCCGGTGGGGGAAGGTGAGCGTGCCGCCGGTCGCCGCGTCGCCGCCCAGCTCGCTCAGGGCAGGGCAGCCGATGACGGTGACGTCATCGTGCTGGGCGGGACGCTCCGGCTTGCGCAGGTAGCCGCTGCCGAGGTCGCTCTGGTCGAGCAGGCGTGACTCCAGCGCGGCCGACCCGAGCGCGGTCGGCTTCCGGACCGCGTCGGCGGGTTTCCCGGTCCGGGCGGAGGAGGTGGTCTGGTGCTTGGCCCCGGTGGTGTCGGTCGAGCAGGCGGGCAGGGCGAGGAGGGCGGCGGTGATGCCGAGGGCGGTGGTGGCGACGCGAACGCGCATGGCGGAACTGACCCCTTGATGCTAGGCGACGGGTGGTCAGTGCGGGCCCGCGGGCCCGGTGGGGTCGTAGGAGTGGTGGTCAGTGCCCGAGGTGGCGCAGGCAGTCCTCGAACGTGGCGTGCGTCGCGTCCGCCGGTCCGCTGTTGCGGTTGTACCAGGCGGTGGTGAGGCGGGTCTCCTGCTGCTGGTGGCCGGCCCTGCACCGCAGCCAGATCTGGTCGCGGGTGGAGAGGATGAGCCAGTCCCGGTACGCGCCGCACTCGGCGCAGGCGGCCATCTCGCCGTCGAGGACGAGGGGCTGCTTCCACGGCATCATCTTGCCGTCGAGCTGGTCGTGGCTCGGCACGCGAAGCTCCGGCGGAAGGAAGTCGTCCACCACGCCGGTCGGCTCGGCGGGCTCCGGTTCGGCCGCTGGCACTCCAAAGCCCGGCGGGACCTGGCCCTGCAGCCGGGCGGCCAGCTCGGCGAATTGCCTCTGAGCTTCGCTCGGTCCCTTCGCCCGGCGGCGTATCCGGTGAAACACCCTGGCGTCCTCCTCTACCTCGTCACCTCGTCCTGCTCGTTTCATGATCGTGCCTTACGCCCCCGGGCGTTTCAATTCACAAAGTCCACAGTCGCCTTCGGCCTGGTCACCAGGGTTGTTCCTGCTTCTCGGTTGCAGGGATGACGTGTTGGACATGCAGCCCGTCTCCGTGCGGCGGGGTGACGTTTGCGGGGTGTGCCCGAACGACACGTCGTCTCTTGCGACCGCTCAACTTCGCGACGCCTACTGGCTCCACTCGCTGCACCGGCGCCATGCCCTTCCGTTCTGCGTGTGTACCAGCGCCAACGCCCCGCATCGCGGACCTGGGCGCCGCCGAGGTCCGGTGTGGCGTACGGCGATGCTGCGGATTGTGAGCGGAGCGGTGGCGCTGTCCCTTCTTTTTTCTCGGCGGTGCGCTGAGACCGCGCGCCGACACCGGCGGGCTCACCGAGTCTTACGCGATATCTCCTCCCCGCTGCGTCGCCTGCTGGGTGCGGAGGGCCTGGACGTCGTCCTGCGCGTTGCGGACCGGCCCCCTGCGGTGTTGGTCTTGGGCAGGCCGGAAGCGTCGGCGGGCAGGTCGGCCGTGCGCCGCATCCGCCACACGAGCACGTCGCTGACAGAGTCCGCGGTGTCGAGTTCGCGGCGTTGTGCGGCGTCGGACAGAAGGGCGGCCGGGTCGTGGCCGGCGGCTTCGGCTTCCGCGATGGTCGCGGCCAGGGCGTACCAGCCGGGCTCGGCCAGGATCTGCTCGGCCAGCTCCGGCAGCGCCTCGCGCAGCAGCACAGTCTGCCGCTGGAGCATCGGCCGGGTCAGACGCCGTCCTCGCTGGTAGAGCACGCCGAGAGGCTCGGCGGAGGCGGCCTGGTAGGCGGAGCGCAGGTGCTCGGCGGCCCGGGCGGCGGCTTCGGCCTGCTGGGCGTGGCCCTTCCTCGCGTGCCAGTGCGCGGCGGCGGTGATGAGGAAGAACAGCATGTCGATCGCCATCGCGGTGGTGGCGCCGTCCTCACCGCGGCCGAGGGCGGTGCCGCCTTGGACCAGTTCGCGGGCGGCCTGCCGCAGTGCACGGTCATGTCCGCGTACGGCGCGTACGTGGGAGCGGGAGGCCCGCTCGAACGCTGTTGCAGCGTCTCGCAGTTCGCGGCGGGTGTGTGCGGCGGAGGTCTTCGCGAGCGCATCCAGGACCTCGCCGGCGGCGGCGATGTGGGCGGCGGCGACCGCGTCGTCGCCGTGCTCGACGATGAGCACGGCCTGCCACGCGGCCGATGCCGCCCTGCGGCGGGCGGAGGCCGGGGTGCCGGGCCCCGTCCGGACCGTGTCCTCCCGCCGTGGCGTCGGACCGGTCCCGGTGTCGCCGGACCAGCGCTCCCGGATGCGGGGCAGCGACAGATCGGGGGCCAGGCGCGCGCCGGGGTAGAAGACCGGCTCGCCGTCCTTGTTCAGGTCGTCGGGCAGAGCGACCTTGTATCCGAGGAGGTCTCCGGAGGGCGCGGCGCGCTTACGGATCAGGAGGCCGGCGGCGGCGAGCCGGTCGAAGAACTCCTCGTCACTCCTCGCACCGGACACCGCGCGCCGTACCGTCTCGCGCAGCTCCTCGCGGGCGGTGCGCTCGCGACCCTGGCGTTCGGCCTTGTGCCGTTCGGCACTGGTGGGCCGCTGTGCGGCGGTGCCGTCGCCGGGGGCGACCTGCCGGAGCCCGAGTTCCTTCTCGATGAGACGGGCTTCGGCCTGCGCCCGTTTGCCGGATCGGTGGTGGTCGGGGCGCCGGCCGTCTTCGCGCACGAGGGTGGCAACGATGTGGATGTGGTCGTCAGCGTGCCGCACGGCGGCCCAGCGGCAGCCCGCGCCGTCGCGCGGGTCGATCCCCGTAGCGGCGACGATGCGACGCGCGATGTCCGCCCACTGGTCGTCGGTCAGGATCGGGTCGTCGGGCGCAGCACGCACCGAGCAGTGCCACACGTGCTTGTCGGGGCGTTGATCCGCGGCAAGGAGATGGAGGGGCTGGTCGAGCAGGTGCCCGAGATCCTCCTTGGTAGCTGTCGCATCGCGTCCGGGGTCAGGCGACATGCCGTCGAAGGAGGCGACGAGATGTGGATCGACGTGTTCCTCGTGGGTTCCCTTGCCGTAGAGGTAGTACAGCAGGCCCAGGGTGTGGCTGCCCTGCTTGTGGATCTGTGGAATCAAGGCGCCTCGTCTGCCTGCCGGTTGGCTACCTTGTCGGCAGCAATCCTCACCGCGTCGGCCGCTCGGTGGACGTCGGCCACCACCTGGGTCAGCTGGGGAACGTCACCGCCGGAGTTGAGGATCTTGGCGGCTTGATTGAGGTTGCTGCCGGCCCAGCCGAGCTGCCGCCTCATCGCGAACAGTTCGGTGAGCACATCGCGTTCGGTGGCGATGGCGGCGGCGGTACGGGACCGGTCGCGGGCCATGGCTAGCCCGGCGTAGGCGAGGAACCCCGCCACGCTCATACCGGCGGCGTCTGCTCCGGCCTGGATGAGAGAGAGCTCGGACGGGTTGAGGCGGACGCTGTGCGCGCGACGCTGCTTCTTGTCGCGCGGACGCGCTCGCCCCTTCGGCCGCCCTTTGGGGGCGGCTTTTGGCTGCGATCCGCCCTCGGTCGCAGCCTTCCCGACTGGCGCCCCCTGGTGCCAGTCGGGCCCCGCTACCCCAGGGGCGGGGACGGGTTCGGACACTGCCCCCTCGGGGGAGTGTCCGAACCTCCATCTTGCTGTGCGACGTGAGGCCGCATTTTCAGAAGTGAGGTGGTTCTCGTGGAGAGGTTCTGACAAAGGAATTTCCTCCGAATCAGTGTCTGGATTCGTCCCCGCGCTCACATGCGTCGCCGGTGACGGTGGGGTGTGAAGCTGAGCGTTCACGCCCAAGGGCTTCTCGGCCATCGAGGGCCACAGGCAAGGGGAAGGCTGGACGGGCGAACGAGAGTGAACTCCTGGCTGATGCCTCGGGATATGGGAGCCCCGGGATGGTTTGTTTCGCGGGGTAGGGCCCGGTGCTGCAAGGCACAGGCGGCTTCCGGTGCAAGCAACACCGGAAGTAGGGCACCGCTGGCCACGGGGTATAGGGAGCGCCCACCCCAGCCGCAGCTTCGGAATGCGGAACATGGAAACCCTGTCGGGGTCCGGGATCCGGTAAGCCGACCGCAAGGGAGGCCCAACTCCCCAGCAGGAACAGGATGGTCCAAGAAGCGAAGGCCGGTTGGTCGAAAGGCCAGGGGAAACCGGGCAGCGGTACTCTCCGCCCGCTGCCCGCCATAACCCGCCGGATACGGGCCCTTGGTGGCCCGGCCTGAAAGGGCGCCCACGTGGACCAGGTGAGCCTTTGAAGCTCCAACGCGAAGAAACCGGAACCAAGGGACAAGTTAGATACCGGAGGCGCACATGAGTACCACAGTGGCAGCGCGTACTGCCCGCGCGCCCGAGGTGAACGGACCTGAGGACGCTTCGCCCACGCAAGCCTGGTACAGCATTGACTGGCCGGAGTGTGAGCGGAATGTACGGCGGCTGAGGCAGCGGATCTTCAAGGCGTCGCGGGAAGGGGACCTGAAAAAGGTCCGGAACTTGCAGAAGCTCATGCTGCGAAGCCGCAGCAACACGCTGGTGAGCGTGCGGCGGGTGACGCAGCAGAGCAGTGGTCGCAAGACCGCTGGCATCGACGGGGAACGCGCCCTCACTCCGGCGGCGCGGGCCAAACTGGCAGCTCACAGCCACCGGTTGGCCACTCCGTGGAAGGTCCAGCCGGTCAGGCGCGTGTACATCCCCAAGGCGAACGGCAAGCAGCGCCCGCTCGGTATCCCGGTCATCCGTGACCGGGTGCTCCAGGCTCGCGTGAAGAACGCGCTGGAACCCGAGTGGGAGGCCCGGTTCGAGGCGAGATCGTACGGATTCCGCCCCGGACGTGGCTGCCAGGACGCGATCTCGGCCATCCGGGCCTCCACGCGGGGCCCGAGGGCGAAGCGCCGCTGGGCGCTGGACGCGGACCTGGAAGGGGCCTTCGACCGCATCAGTCACGACCACCTGATGGCCGCGATCGGGCAGTTTCCCGCCAGGAACCTGCTGCGGGCGTGGTTGCGGGCCGGCGTGATGGAGAACGGCCGCTGGGCGCCGACCGAGGAGGGGACTCCCCAGGGCGGTGTCGTCAGCCCTTTGCTGCTGAACATCGCCTTGCACGGGATGGAAGAGGCCGCAGGATTCCGTTATGAGCAGCACAAAGGGCGGGAGACTCATACCGCCCCAGGAGTACCCGTGTTGGTCCGTTACGCCGACGACTTCGTGGTGTTGTGCCACAGCAAGGAGGAGGCATATCGGGTCAAGGAGGATTTGATGGCCTGGCTTGCCCCCAGGGGGCTGCGCTTCAACGAGGCCAAGACCCAAGTGGTACACCTCGACGAGGGGTTCGACTTCCTGGGATTCACCGTGCAGCGGCACGGCGACATGCTGGTCATCAGGCCGAGCAAGGCAGCGTGCAACAAACTCCGGAAAAGGTTGCGGGCGGACATACGTGCCCTGCGGGGCGGTCCGGCCAAAGCCGTTGTCCGCACGTTCAACCCGGTGGTGAAGGGCTGGAGTGCGTACTACCGGGGTGTGGCGTCGCATCGGGTGTTCTGCTCGATGGACTTCTACATGT
The DNA here is from genome assembly GCF_040298885.1 of Streptomyces sp. NPDC001137. Lineage (NCBI taxonomy): Bacteria > Bacillati > Actinomycetota > Actinomycetes > Kitasatosporales > Streptomycetaceae > Streptomyces > Streptomyces sp. NPDC001137. The sequence goes on along the minus strand of NZ_JBEPBA010000028.1, from coordinate 17,870 downwards.
TCACGCTGCTCTACAAGTGGGCGAAATACAGTCACCAGTCCCGTTCGGGGCTGTGGATCAAACGCCACTGTTTCGGCCGGTTCAACAAGTCCAGGCGCGACAACTGGGTGTTCGGTGACCATGCGAGTGGGGCCTATCTCCAGAAGTTTGCCTGGACCCGCTATACCCGCCATGTCCCGGTGAAGGGGGCGGCGTCTCCGGACGACCCGGCCCTGAAGGGCTATTGGCGGGCGCGTCGCCGCATCAAAGCGCCACCGCCGATGGGAAAGACCAGTCTCATGCTGGCGGCGCGACAGCGGGGCACGTGTCCCCTCTGCCGTGAAGCTCTGATCGAAGGAGCCGAATACGAACCGGACAACGTCCGAGAATGGATTGCCTGGTTCTCGGCGTCGAGGAAGCTGCTCAACAAGCACCACCTCGTTTACCGCAGAGACGGCGGTACAGACGCACGAGCCAACCTCCGCCTCGTGCATGCCGATTGCCATCGTCAGCATCATGCAAACGACGGAAATCGGACCGTAAGTTCCTGTCCCACGAAGCCCAAGTGGCTTGCTTGAGCCGGATGCGGTGAAAGCCGCACGTCCGGTTCTGAGGGGGCCGGGACGCAGCGATGCGTCCCGGCTACCCGACCGCCCCGAGACCGAGTTGGGGTCGCGAGCAGGTTGCGGGGTGGTGCCGTTCTGGGTGGAGTTCGTCATCGGATTTCGGGCCTCACGGTGCGGGTGTGGTGCTGGATGGTCGCCGCCAGCGCGACGATGTCGGTCGGCCCTCCGAGGATGCGGACGGGTCCGTCGGGCCTGTCCTGGATGTGCCACTGGTCGGTCGGCACGAGGACGGCGGCGTGCAGGAGCCGCCGGTGGACCAGGACGTCCGCCCAGGCGCTGGCCTCGGCGGCGGTGGGCTCGGAAGAGCGATGGGGACGCGGAACCACTGCGTGTCTCCTGGAGCGGGGCGGCGGCCCGGCACAGAGCCAGGCCACCGGTTGCGGATAGGGGTGCTGAGCTGGGGCTTTGCTGGTTCAGCCGCACTCGGAGCAGCGCCCGACGTGACTGTTGAGCGCACGGGCCATCCGCTGCTTCGTCGAGGCAGCCTGCGTTGCGCTGGACTTCGCCGAGGGCCTGCCCTCGTGCCGCTTGGAGTGTGCGAGCATGAAGCCGATCTCCCGCTCGTACTCCGCACGAACGGTGTCGAACTGGTGGCAGGTCTTCATCGGACGGTGCTCCGCGTCTTGGTGGTGTCGTCGCTCCGCAGCTCCTGGAGGACGAGGCTCAGCCGGTCGTTCCGGCCGCCCTTCAGGCCCTCGCGGCGGAGGATCTCCCGCAGCTGGACCCGGGTGACGGCCTCGTTGCCATCCCGTTCGAGCAGGGCGGGGACGTGGGGGCGGACCTGCTGGACGAGCTGTTCCACCGACTGCTCCAGCTCGCGAGGCGGGCGCTGTGTCTGCGGAGTGCGGGACCGGCCGCGCTTCCCCTTGCTCTTCGTCCTGGTCTTCGTGGTCGTCTTCCGCCGGAGGGGGACCTTGTGTCCCCGGTCCCCGGTGGGTTCGGTCCCCGTGTCGGTGTCGGTCGGTCCCCGGTCCCCGGTGGGTTCGGTCCCCGTGTCGGTGTCGGTCGGTCCCCGGTCCCCGGTGGGTTCGGTCCCCGTGTCGGTGTCGGTCGGTCCCCGTACG
>NZ_JBEPBA010000028.1:0-16108 GCF_040298885.1 Streptomyces sp. NPDC001137 | reverse complement strand
CCGACGCAACTCAGGGCCCTGAGCAGGTACTTCTCGCGTCAGACGCTCGGTCCCTGCTGCTCGGGCGCACCCCTGCGCGGCCTCCGGATCGGCGGGACCGGTCCCCGCGACCGCGCCCGCTTTTGGAGCCTCGGTCTCCGCGTCGGTCCCCGCGTTCTCGCCTTCGGTCCCCGCGCCTGCCGACGCCTTCGAGACCGCAATCTCGGGGACCGGTCCCCTCGGTGTGCTCGGTCCCCGGTCCCCGTCCGAATCGTCGGGACCGTAGGGACCGGCTACGGGGATCGGCGCCTTCGGGACCGACTGCGAGGGGACCGTGGCTGCTGTATCCACCGGGGACCAGGGCGAGGGCAGCGGGACCGTGGCGAGCGCGAGTGCATGCCGGCGGGCGGCGAGCTGGTCGAGCAGCTGCGCGCGCTGGAGGGGGTCGGTGCCGACCGAGGCCCTGCCGACCGCCTTCGACAGGCGCCGCGTGATCCGCCGACCGCGCCAGCTCCGCTGCTGCTCGGGTGTGCGCTCGGCGAGGCGGGAGGCGAGGGCGACCGCACGGGTGGTCGCCCGGTCCCGGGTGATCTGCGCAGCGTCGCGGTCTCGCGCCGCGATGCCGAGGCGGGACAGGACCCGTTCGCGTGCCTCCCGGCCCAGGACGGCGATCAGACCGTGGGAGGCGGCGCCCGGGGTGCGCAGGCGTAGCTCGATGCCCATGGCGAGGTGCCAGAGGATCGCAGCCAGGACCGGGCCCGCGAACGCGCGGACGGTGCCGCCGATGGGGCCGCTCTCGGCGTAGGCGGGGATCACCTGCACACCGGTGATGATCCACACCAGGGTGCCCGGCGCCCCGGGCGCCCCTTGGGCCGTCAGGTTCTGCCGGGCCATCAGCGCGGTCGCGAAGAGCCCCAGTTCCGCAGCGGCGAACATGGACACCCGCTCGGCGGTGCCTGCAATGTCGAGGTAGTCGGCGGCGAAGCTCCAGCTGGTTTCGGCGCTGTAGAGGGTGCAGCCCAGGGCGGCGAGTGCTGCAACCAGCACCGTCGGATTGCCGCGACGTTTCTGTGTACGCCTGGGCCGGCGCCGGATCGCCCAGACGGTCAGGGCCAGGGCGACCACGGCGGCAGCGGTGCCAATGCCGACGAGCAAGGACGGATGCGGGGTGGTACCGAAGGACACCGGGACGAGGTGTGTCATGCAGCCTTTCCAACAGGGGCGTGCGCCAAGGGCGCTTCCGTAAAGGAGAGTTGGACCCAGCTTTCGGGTCGGGCGACGCCAGACCCCGCTGCGCGATCTTCGATGGGCTTGACCGGAGGTGAGGAGTGGCACCGTTTTTGCGATGGCTGATCCGGCGGGGAGGCGGGGCCGCAACTCGCAGGGACCGGCCTGTGCACACCCGGGGCGGGACTGGCGCCCGACGGCGGGGTAGGACCGCTGGGCGTTTCCGGAGTCGCTGAGGGCGGCGCCGCTGGTCGGGCAACCGGCTGCTGCTGTGTGCCCGGTGCGGCGGGCGCGGGGCTGCCTGCTGGCGGGGTGGTCTTCTTCCGCTTCTTCTTGGAGCGCGGCACACCGTAGGTGCGGTCGCGGTCGAAGACCTTGTTGGCGGACTGCCGGAGCAGGTCTCGGGCGTGCTTACGGCTGATCTGCAGGGCTGCGGCCAGCCGGGTGGGCCGCCAGCCGCGTACGTAGGCGTGGTCGATGACGACCTGCCGCTCGGCCTCGGTCAGATGCACGTCGCGTCCCTGGAAGAAGGCCGTCACGCGCCGGTAGTCGAGGCGCTGGGGCAGCGCCTCGTGCAAGGGGCGCCGCTCGTCCTCTGTAAGGCCGCCCCAGATGCCCTCCTTGAGGACGTTCTCCAGGGCGAAGTCGAGGCACTCGCGGCGCACCGGGCACCAGCCGCACAGCTCCTTCGCCTCGGCAATGTCGTCCTGGTCCCGGGGGCCGGGGAAGAACACGGCGTCGGCATCCTCGACGTCCATGCCGTGGCACGCTCCGCGGACGTGCCAGTTGGTATCTGCGATGCCGCGCAGGCCGGTGGCCGGCGCGTCGTGGGTGGTGATGTGGCGCAAGGGGCTCTCCGATGTGCTGCCGCGTCTGCCGGCCGGGGGCGGTGCCCGGCGGATGCGGCGTCGGGCGCCGGCTGCGGCGCGAGGGCGTGCACGGCAGCCGGGGTGGTGGGGGGATGGTGGTGCTGGGGTGGCGGCACGCCGGAGCAGATGCACGCGCCGTTGTGTGCCGGTCAGGACATGGCGGGCTGCTGGGCCTGCTGCTCCGTCGGCTGGATCTGCTGGGCGGCGAGGTCGAGGCGGCCGGGATGCGGGGTGGCGCGCGGCGCGGTGGCCCGCACCCCGTCGTCCGGGCCGATCCGGCGGCGGCGACACGGCTCGCCGGGCTGGGCCTGACACCACTCGCACCGCACGCTCAGGGCGTCGGGCTGGCCTAGGGCGACCGCCAGTTCGCGTGCTGCCCGGGCAGGCCGGTAGGGCGCGAGGGCGGCTCGCGCGGCGGGTGGGATGCAGGAGCCGATCTGCCGCAGCCGCACCTCCAGCCGCGGGTCGACCCCGCCGCGGCCGCTGGTGATCGCCCTGGCCTGCGCGGGCTGCGCGGTGCCAGCGGCGACGGCGCGGCGGGTGCCGACCAGCTCGGCCGTCCACGCGGCCTGGTCGTCCGGATCGGCGGACGGCGTGGGATCGGTGTGCCGGGCGAGACGGTCGCGCCGGTAGGTCTCCCAGGGACGGGCGACGTCCGCGGGCAGGATCTGGTACGGCGAGGTGCGGATGTGCTGGCGGGCGGCGACGCGGGCGTCCCAGCCCTGCGGGGTGGCCATCGGCACGTCGCCGAGCAGCTCGTGCCACTGGGCGAGCTGGTCGCGGGCCTCGCCCTGATCGGTGCGGATGGTGCGGGGGTCGAGTCGGCCGATGTAGGCCAGCAGAGCGGCGATTTCGCGGCGGTCCACGGTCAGCTCTCCGTTCCGGTCGGCTCGTCGAGGGCGGCGAGCAGCGCGGCGGTATGCGCCTCTGCCCGCGTCATGCCGCCCGGTGCGGCGGGGCCGTTGCCGGGCACGGCGTAGAGGTTGGGGCGGCTGGGGGCGTGCTCTCGGGCGATCCAGGAGCGCCAGTCGGCAGCCCAGGCATCCGCCGGCCTCGGCTTGAAGGCGGCCCGGTGGGCACGCCACTTCGCGTCGGCCGCCTGCAGGCCCTGCGCGCCGAGGCGGTCGAGGTGCCCCTGCTGGCGGGCCCAGGCGTGGGTGACTGGGTCGACCTGCCACTCGGCAGCCGAGAGGACGGCGACACCACCACTGCTGTACCTACGGTTCAAATCCGGTTCACTACGGTTCTGTGTGCCGGTTTCCGGTACATCCCTGTGCCGGTTTCCGGTACGTCGAGGTGCCGGTTTCCGTCGGGACCTGCCGGATTCCGGTACTGCCGGTTTCCGGACCCTCGCGGGGGATTCCGGCACCTCACGGGGGCGGATTCCGCACCGCCGCAGGGCCGAGACCCGCAGCGCTGGGACGGCCTGGGGGCCCTGCGCCGGCGCCTGGTCGACTTCCTCGTCCTCCGCGGTCGTTGCCACGGCCTTGGCGGCAAGGGGGAGGCGATAGACGGTGCTGCGGTGCGGGCCGGTGAGGTCGTCGAGTTGCTCCAGTTCACCGGCGTGGACTAGGCGGTCGATCGCCTCGCGCACTGTGGAGACGGAGGCGCGCGTGCGCTTGGCCAGGCTCGACAGCGAGGCCCAGGAGACGCACTGTTCGTCGGCCACCCGGTCGGCGATCGACAGCAGGACCAGACGCGCTGTCCCTCGGCTGGAGCTGTGCTCCCACACCCACTCGCGGGCTTCGCTGCTCATCGGCTGCTCCCGATGAGCAGGCCGGTCCGGTGGCCAGCCGGCGCCGGGATGGCGTGTTCTGGCTCGGGGCGCTGAGGCGTCGAGGCGGAGGTGGCTGCCGCGCAGGCCAGGCGGAAGGGCCTTTTGCGCAGGGCAGGAGGCATGCGATACTCCCGGTTGCGGTGTTGCCACGCTGACGCGCCCCTTGGAAGGACTCAGCGTGGTGATGGTGGGCAATCTCCGCCCTTGCCGGGGCGGGTACGCCATTTAGCGTTCGGCGTCCGTGAGTTACCGCTCTCGGGCGCCGTCGCTGTAGTACGGGACCTTCTCGGTCCGGTCCGTGCTTACTGGCTCCTCACGTCCGTCGGCGCGGGCGGGCTGCCCGGGGACGACGAACATACGCACGGACCCGTGTCAAGATCCAGAGTTGGTTCTTAAACTCTGTAGAAGTCGCGGCACGGCCCCGCCTCTCCCTGGCTTCGGTGGTCGAGGCACCGTCAGCCGTACGGCCAACCACCCCGAACCAACACTTCAGTGTCTGCTGGTGCGCCAAAGCTACGCCATAGTGTCGACTGCATGTCAACACCGTGGTGTCGACCCGGGGCGCGTGGAGGGGGTACGCTCGGCACCGTAGTGTTCTGCGCCTGACTCCGGAGAGGTGGAGCCGCAATGTCGAGAAGCGCCGACGAGGCAAGTCCGCCTCCGGTGGACAGGGGAGTGGTGGCCGACCGGCTCAGCGCGCTGATGGCTATGAAGAATCCCCGGACCGGCAAGCCGTACACCGTTGCCGATGTGGCGCGGGACGCCGGTCTCTCGGCCAGCGCCGTCACTCAGATCAAGACGGGGGCGAAGCCCAATCCGACGTTGAAGACCGTCGAAGCCCTCGCTGGGTACTTCGGCGTGCAGACGGACTACTTCACCAAGCAGATGGACGAAGAACGCGTCCGGAAGGTCATCGCGGCCCTGGAAATGCTTGATGCGGCCGAAAATGCCGGGGTGCAGGCGTTGTTCGCCCGCGCGAGTGGCCTGTCGGACCGGAGTCTGGAGATGGTCAAGGCGGTCATCGAGACCGCCCGCAAGGCCGACGGTCTGGATGGTCCCGGCGAGCGGTAGAGGGAATGCCGGCCGGTCGCCGCGAATCGCTTCGGCGGGCCAGGCCGCGGCGCCGCCCCAGGAAGCAGCGGATCGGCAGCCTCAACCGCTAGGTTTCCGGCATTTCGGCCCCGTGGCCGAGGGTACGAAGATCACCAGCCGGGTGAACTGCGCGTCGTCGACTCGCATCGCGAGCAAGGTCACTTCAAATTCCGCAGACCCCTGACGGGGTAGATAGAGCCTTCGGGGCGAGGCGGCACTGGCATGTGGCAGAGCTGGCAGGTCGGGTGAATCCCACAGGTCGCGCGTCCTCGGGTCTGAGCGCACGGTCTCCACCAGGGCCTGCAGCCCGAGGTCGTCCGGCCAGAGTTCGGCGTGATAGCGCAACTGCGCGATCATTGGAGTCGCCCAGTCGCGTTCCCAGTTGATCAACTGGATGCGGGCCTCGGGATAGGTCAGCACCCATTTCATCGCGTTGGTTCCGTGGAGCATCCAGGGGTAATCGCGCAGTGCGGCGGCGTTGTAGTGAAGTACGTCCCATCGGCGGTTGGATGCATAGGCTGGCCAGTCCTGGGCGTCGATGACCCGGCGCACGGACAAGGAAACCGGCTGTCTGCTGGGGTCGGACGAGGCCGGGGCGGTACGGGGGGCCGGGCGTCCATATGCCAGCTGCCATACCGCCTCCCATTCGTCCTCGGTCAGTTCCAGGACGCGGCGGACCGCCTCCAGGAAGTCCTTCGAGTAGGTCCTCGGCTTGCCCAGTTCAAGGCTTCGGTACCACTTGGTCGAGACGCCGACCAGGTGGGCGACATGGGCCTGGGTCAGCCCGCGGCCCCCGCTGCAGTCGAAGGCTGCGGAAAGGCCCGGTACATCGCGCGGATCAATGCGTTCTCGGGCCCGGCGTAAAACACGCGTAATCGTCTGGTGTGCAGCAGGCCGGTTGGCGGCGCCATCGAACATGATCAACTAATCTGAGATTCGGGCCACAAGTTTTCCTCTGCGGGCCTGAGATGCTGCCCGACTTGTACAGGTTAGCAGCGTGCAGCTTGTGGCGATTGTGGGCGATTAGCCCGGCGTGGCGTGTCCCGCGTAACCAATATAAACAGAATTGTACGCCGTAAGGGGAACTGGTAGTTCCCCTGGGAGGAATTTCCCCGTGGCTGCCGCCCCGGTTGCCGCATAAGATCGCTGGTCAGTGATAGTCAGCTCGTTGTCGCGGTGGTCGAGAGAGTGAGGGCACAGGCGTGCCTCGCTCCTTCAATTTCCGTCCTGTGGCGTTGAATTGGCGAAAATGCTGCAGTCGAAAGCGTGCGTTCCGCAGTGGCACGTGTGCCTTTCCGTGCCGGCCGCAGTTTTTCCGAGTGTCTGTCGGCACGCGGTGGCGGTGGAGTGACGGACTGAGGCGCCAGCGTGCGGACGATCGCGAAGAACCCAGTGCAATAAGGACCTCCATGTTTGTTCGGCGCAGGCGCGAGACCAGCGCGCCCGTGAGTGAGATGGACGAGCGTGAAGCGCGGCTTCGGCGGACGTGCGAGACGACGCTGGACGGGCTTCATCTTCAGAGGCCCTTCACCATCGAGTCGTTTTGCGAGGCCCTCTCCGCCAAGCGGGGCAGGCGCATCGTGCTGCTGGAGCTGCCGGACACCGGTGATCCGAATCCCCTGTGCGGCCTGTGGCTCGCTTACCAGTACGAGGACCACATCTGGCACGTGAAGGCCACCAGCCAGCGTCATCGCAATCAGGTCGTCCTGCACGAGGTCGCGCACATGCTCCTGGACCACCAGAGCGACGCCGGCAGCTCGCGCCTGCTGGATGCGCTCCCGACGGAAGTCTCGCCCGAACGGGTCCGCAGGCTCTTCGGCCGGACGGACTACTCCGCCGAGCAGGAACACGATGCCGAGCTCGCCGGTTCGATTCTCGACGAGATCATCGACAGCCTGCCGACAGCACGCTCCACCTCGCGAGAGGGTCTGTTCACCAGGGTGGACGAGGCGATGGCTCACCCATGGCGGCACCGGGGATGAGCCACCAGATACTCATCGCCGCCCTGCTGTGGGCGGTGGCACTGTGGAGAGCACCGGCCCTGCACCATTCACCCAAGCAGAGGTCCCTGGAGATCTGCTTCCTCAGCCTTGCCGCGGCGATGACCTTCGAGGTACCTGCCGTCTCCTGGCGGATCGATGCACTCACAGGCATCATCAGCATCACCTACCTCGCCAAGCACATCCTCGGAGTCGTCTCCGCAGCCGCCCTCCTCGACTTCATCACCGTGGTGGTCCGGCCGGAAGGCTGGCACCAACGGGCTCGGCGCATCATCGCGGCCACCTGCATCCTGCTGATGTGCCTAACGTTCGCGCTGGCACCTGCACAGAGCCGGGAACCCGATGACATCCTCATCGCCCACCGCCCGTCGCCCTGGACGCTTCTCCACGTCGGCATCTTCATCCTGTACATCGGCGTGGCCATGGTCTTCACGACCATCCTCTTCGCCACCGCAGCCCGGAACTCCCAAGACCGGTGGGTGCGCGCCGGCCACGCACTGCTGGCCCTGGGCGGAGCACTCGGCTTCCTCTACACACTCCAGCGACTGCTCCAGCACGTCCGCGCCGCGGTCGGCACCGTTACGGTGGCAGACATCCAGCAGGCCGATGCCCTAGCAACCGACCTCAAGATCGCCTCCATCATGGCCATCGTCCTCGGGAGTTCCCTCTCGCCCGTCTCGGTCGCAGCAACTGAGTGGCGAGAGCGGCGAGCATTGCGGCACCTCGAACCGCTGTGGCTTGGGCTCACTCAGGCGGTGCCCTCGGTCAGACTCGACCACGCCATCCCCCACAGGCGCACCCGGCTGCGGCTGCACCGGCGGCTGGTAGAGATCAGCGACGCCACTCTCGTCCTGCGCACCTACCTCCCCGCCGAGGTGCAGCGACGGGCATACGAGATGGCGGAGCAGGCGGGATACCCCCCGGCGGCACGCCCGGCAGTCGCAGAAGCCGCCTGGCTGAAGACGGCCACCCTCATCGTCCCCGGGCACAGACCCCGCAAGGGAGATCACCCGCAGCCCGGCGGTGACGGACTGAGCCCGTCCGAGGAACTCCGCTGGGTGCGCCAGGTCAGCGCCGCCTACGAACGATCCCCCGCCGTCTCGGCCTTCGCCACGGCCGAAGCGGCGACGATGAGACACGAGAACCGGAAGCAGACCGCATGAGCTCCACCCAGATCCCGAACCCCAGCATCCGGCGCACCGCTCACCTGATCAGCGAACAGCTCCACCCCAAGACGTGGATCGTCGTGGTCTGCCTCATGATCGGCTGGCACGCCGATCGGCTGCAAGGCGTCGTGTGGAGCCTCGTCGGAGTGCTCTTCGCAGCGGTTATCCCGATCCTCTTCATCGACCACGGCATCAAGCGGGGACAGTGGGGCGACCGCAATGTCGGTGCCCGCAAGGCGCGACTGCTGGTGATGGCGGTCATTCTGCTCTCCGTCCTGGCCTGCCTGACCCTCATGACGGCCCTTAACGCTCCTCGTGTGCTCAGCGCGCTGGTTGCCAGCATGCTGGTCACACTCGGGGCACTGGCCCTCGTCACGCTGGCTTGGAAGATCTCGGTCCACCAGGCCGTCTCGGCGGGTGCCGTCATCATGCTCGCCCAGACCTACGGCCCTTGGGCACTCCTGGGCTACGTCCTGGTCGCCGTCGTCGGCTGGTCTCGGATCGAACTCCGCGACCACACACCAACCCAGGTCATTGCCGGAACCCTGCTCGGCACCGCAGTCGCGGCTGTCACCTTCGCGGCACTCCGTTGATAACGGGCAGGTACTCGCCTCGGTCGTTGTAGATCAGGGCGGAGGCGTTGGCGCCCTTCGGTTCGACGGCGTGCGTGAGCTTGAGCAGCTTCTCGCCCAGGGAGGGTGAGGTCACCCTGTCTACGGGCCGCCACTCGATGCCGTCGACTGCCACTTACTGCAGCAGCCTGACCTCGGGTACGCCGACGGCCCGTCCTCCGCGGGGAGAGAGGGCGGGCCGTAGTCGTGACGGGGTTAGGCCGCAGGCTTGAGTTCCTTGAGCATCACGGCGTACAGGGGGGAATCCGGGAACGGCTGACGCTCACCGACCTTCCGGTACCCCCAACCCTCGTACAGCGCTTGGAGACGCGGGCGCTTAGTGTCGACGGTGAGTACGGCCAGTGCTTCCGGCCGTTCACCGAGCAACGCGGTGTGCAGCCTCTCCCCAAGCCCCTGCTTGCGCCACTTCGGGCGCACCATCAACTCCGAGACGGAAAAGGTGGACGGGTCTGCCGGCGCATCGGCCAGGTACTCGCGCCACCATTCGCGGCCCGGCTCTCCCGGCGACCCGTAGGTGAACCCGACCGGCTCATCCCCCTCGTAGGCGATCACGCACGCGAAGCCTTCCCGGCCGCCCCAGTGGTCCACGAACCAGGGGAAGCGCTGCACGAACTCCTCATGGCGCCGGTCGGCGTAGGCGTCGGCGTGAACGTCGAGCAGGGTTTGCCGGATGTCGGGAAGGTCGTCGTGTCCGTAGCGGCGAAGCTGGACTGCCGTGCTCAACGGGCGCTCCATTCGGATCGGTATCGGTCGGCCCACTCCCGCGCCACCTGAGCGGATGGCGCGTGGGTGAGGAGATCACGATAAAAATCGCCGAGCAAGACCCGCAGGCGTCCGGGCATCGGGCTGCCGGACATCAGGTTGAACACGCCTTCGGTGGACGCGCATGCCTGATCGGCGTCGCCCTGGTGGAGCTGGGCGAGGGCGAGATGGACCGTGGCCATCGCCCGGTTGCGCCGGTACTGCTTCGGCAGGGCGGCAAGAGCCCGGTACGACGCGGCTTCGGCGTCGGCCGGTTGTCCCAGGTACTCGCGGACAATCGCGGCCAGGGCGTGAAGTTCCGCGGGACCGTAGAAGGCCACCCAGCCCGGACGCGGCTGCTGCTGGACCTTACCCAAGGCTTCCTCTGCGTATCCGAGAGAGCGGACAGCGGCTTGCCCGTCGCCGCGAGTGGCATGGCTGACGGCGGCGCGGGCGTGCGCGAGGGAGCCGAACAGCGGATCGTGGCGGGTGATCGCGGTGGACTGTGCGGCCTGAGCGGCGGCGATGCCCTCGCCGAGGTCGCCGCGCTGGTGGCCGAGGATGGCGGTGGAGTTCCACACCCGCATCTGGGCCACGGGGTCCTGTGCCATCCCGGCGAGCCGGAGCGCTTCGTTCAGGTGGATCTGTGCACGGTCGAGCTGGCGGGCGTCGATGCAGGACCAGGCGGCCATGGCGGTGTAGTCGGCGGCGACGCTGAACAGACGTTGTCTGATGCGCTGCGTCGCGGCCTTTCCCTGAAGCGCGACCGCTTCGGCCGCGCCGGCGAGAGCGTCACGTTCGAGACCGCCGTGTCCGCCACGATTCTGGTCAAGGGCGGTCAGCCCGTCCATGCCCTTGCGGAGCCGGATAACGTCCGACGTGCCGACTCTGGATGGGCGAGCCGACACGACAGGTACGGCGACGGCGGCGAAAGTACCTCCGGCGCCAGTCAGGAAGCGTCGGCGGATCACGTCGGGGTCCTCCTGCGGCGGTGCTGGCGACCCTGGCGGATAGAACCCCAGGGCCTCGACGGTGCACCGGAATACTGCCTCCAAGGCCATGCGCTTGGCGCGGTGGGGCCAGGTGGATTTTCCGGTCAGCCATGTGCGTACGGTGCGGTCCCCAACGCTGTCCCGCTCGCCTGCGGCCAGCAGCTCAGCGTTGACAGCCTTGGCTAACTCGGCCTGCTGAAAGCCTCGTTCGTCCATGGCGATCTTGAGGCGGAAATTTCCGGTCACCAACTCACCGTAGCCCTGAGCTCATTGCCGGTGAACTCGACCGACCGGAAATTTCCGGTTGGCTGCGACCACCAACCCCCTTGTTTTTCCTCCCCTTTACATCCCTGGATCAGTTGCACTGGCTGAGCGCCGCAAGCGCCTGCAACCGGCGGCGCTCTGGGCGGCTGCCCCGCATCCCCCGTCGGGGCAGCCGCCACCAGGACTACAGGCGGGGATCGTGATGACGAACAAGCACCAGGAGCACCCCAGCACCACCAGGACGACGACGGCCGCGCCGGTCGTCGCACGGTCCCGGCCGATAAGCGCACACGCCCGCGCCTACGCCGCCAACCAGGGCGACCCGGTGGAGTGGTCCTCCGAGAAATGGCGCATCTACCTCGGCCTCGGCGGCGCGGCGTGACGATGGCAGCCACCGAACGCCCGGCCGGAAGCGGCCACCCCCGCTACGCCGAAACCCACCCCCGCAGGGTGGAGACCGCCGCCATCGGTCGCCGCCTGGTCCGTGCGGCCCTCACCGCCTGGAACCTGGACCACCTCACCGAACGCGGGGAACTGGTGATGACCGAACTCGTCGCGAACGCAGTCCGGCACACCTCATGCCCCACGGTGCGGCTGATCGTCTCGCGCCCGGCCGACGACCGGATCCGTATCGCCGTCGTCGACCGGGCCCCCGCCCGCCTGCCCGTGGTCCGCGAGGCCGGATCCGACGACACCTGCGGCCGCGGTCTCCTCCTGGTCGACACCTACGCCGACCGCTGGGGCTACGACCGCATGGGCACCAGACCGGGCGCCCCCTGGGGCAAAGCGGTCTGGGCGGAACTCCAAGCCAAGGATCCCGGGTGAGCAGCCGTCACCAGACCCCGGCGGGTCCGGGATGCCTTCCCCGGGCCCACCGGAACCAACGCCCCCCAAGCCTGCGCGAGGACACCATCCGATGTACCCCACCCAAGCCCAGCCGCTCGACGGTTTAGACGAGGCCCTGGAGGAGGCCGCCCGGCGTCAGCGCACGCGTCGGCGTCGCACCCGGATCGGGTGGCGGCAGGTCGCCGTGCAACTGCTCTTCGTGCTCGCCGTGGCTGTGTTCGTCCTGGTGCTGCTGCTCGCCGTCCCCAGGGCGGCCCCGTGATCTCCGGCGGCCGGGCCGTGCGTGACGGTCCCGCCCGGCCGCCGGTCCACTACCCCCACATCGATCAGGAAGGCAGCTTCGTGGATTCGCATTGGACCTCTGGTGAGTGCTGGCTCGGGTGCGAGCGCACCGGTTTGCCCATCTGGCTCGGTCCGGTGCAGTGGGACGGGCAGCACGCGCCCTTCCTGGCGTGCGCCGACTGCCTCGCCCGGCTCCAGGCCCAGGCCCTCGCCTACTTCATGCAGCGTCAGCCCGTCATCGCCTGACCTCTGTAGACCCGCCGGCGGGGTGCCACCCCGTCCCTGCCGCCGGTCACCAACTCCGCCCCGGGCCGCGGGCTCCCTCCCACGCCCGCCCGCCGGTCCGGGGCGGCTGAAAGCTCCCGCCGCTCACCCCCGAGAGGAGCGGGAGGGCTCGCACGTAAACGGCAAGGCGTGCGGGTCCGGGGCTCTGGCGCCGGTCATCCGTCAGGGCCCCACACGGCCGCCCGCCCCACCTTCTCCCCAGGGGCGGGCGGCCCACAGGTCGGCCATACGGAGCCGGCCGCAACTGGCCCGCCGCTACTGGCCGGCCAAACGAAGCCCCCGGCCGGGGCAGCCTCGTTGCTCCACCCCGCCCCGGCCGGGCACCGTGTCACTACGAACCCGAAGGGCAACAGCTGTGACGATCGCTCCGGAGGCACCCGCAACACGCACAACTCCCGCTGTACCGACATTCCTTGAGCTGGAGATCACCCAGAAGTGCCAGTTCACCTGTCCGTCCCTGTGCTACGCGAAGGCCGGACCCACCAAGGGGCACGGCACCATGACCGGCGACGACTGGCGGCAGGTGATCAGCGACGCCGCCGCGCTCGGCGTCGAAAGGGTCCAGTTCATCGGCGGGGAGGCCACCCAGCACCCCCACTTCGCCGAACTCCTCCAGCACGCCCTTGCCGTGGGGCTCGGCGTCCAGGTCTACAGCAACCTCTACCGGGTGCCGCTGCGGCTGTGGGACCTGTTCGAGCACCCGCGCGTGAGCCTGGCGACCTCGTACTACAGCGACGAGGCGGCCGACCACGAGCGGGTGACGGGCCGCACGGGCTCACACGCCGCGACCCGCGCGAACATCATCGAGGCCCTGCGGCGGGGGATCCACGTACAGGTGGGCATCGTCGCCGTGCACGAGGGACAGCGCGTCGACCAGGCGCGCGCCGACCTCGAATCGCTCGGCGTGCGCGTCATCAACACCGACCGGGTCCGCGGTGTCGGCAACGCCGCGAAGGCGCTGATCCCTTCCGTGTCGGAGCTGTGCGGAAACTGCACCCGCGGCCGGGCCGCGATCATGCCGGACGGCCAGGTCACCCCGTGCGTGCTCGGCCGGTTCCTCCCGGCGGGCAACGCGCGTGTTGAAGGCTTGGCGGCCGTGTTCGCCGGCGAACGGTGGGCGCAGGCCGCGGCGATGATCCCGCCCCGCACCCGGCGCGGCTGCACTCCTGACGAGGATTCCTGTATGCCATCGCCTGGAGCCAACCCGGCCGGGGCGTGCACCCCGGCCGACTCCAACGACTGCGACCCGGCCAACACCGAGGCCTGCGACCCCGCGTACGACTAGGAGACTGACCCCATGGACTGGGAGACGCACGCGCGGCGCCTGGCGGCCGATACGGTCCGCCCGGAGTCGCGCTGGTACGAACCCCTCGCCACCACACCCCGGCACCTGCTCGTGCCGCGCTGGTGGGACAACGAGGGCGGCCGGTGGGCGCTACGGGTCGGCGAGAGCGACCCCGAAGCGTGGGCGCGTGCCGCGTACGCGGACCGCACCCTTGTGACCCGGGTGGGGCCACTGCACGCCGACCGCGCCGAGCCCGAAACCGTGACCGAGGGACGCCCCACCTCGTCCAGCACCTTGCCGGGCCTGGTCGTCACGATGTACCGGCACGCGATGATCGCCGACGACTCGCGCGTCCTGGTGACGACCGGCACCGGCTACGGGACCGCGCTCGCCTGCCGGCGCCTCGGTGCCGAGCTGGTGACCAGCGTGGACGTAGACGCGCACCTGGTGATGACGGCCCGTCAGCGGCTGGAAGCACTCGAGCTGCGTCCGCACATGGCCGTCTGCGACATCACCGGCCCGCTCCCTGGCGAGTACGACCGGATCGTATCCACCGTGTCCGTGCGGCCCGTCCCGGCCTCCTGGCTGGCCGCCCTGCGGCCGGGCGGCCGCCTGGTCACCACGATCGCCGGAACCGGGCTCATCGTCACCGCGGACAAGACCGGCGACGGCGGCGCGGTAGGCCGCGTCGAGTACGACGGAGCAGGTTTCATGAGCACCCGCCACGGCGACGACTACCCGTCCCAGCCCACGGACGACCTGTGGGAGAAGATCCAGGGCGCGGACGGCGACGAGGTAACGGCCAGCCGGTACCCGCTGCTGTATCCGCCGGACGCGTGGGACGTGTGGTCGACGCTCGAACTCTCCACACCGGGGATCGACTACCGCAAGGCGGAGGAAGGCGATACGCGGACAGTGTGGATGCTGCACGCTGACGGCTCCTGGGCCCGCGCCGAGACGTCGGGGTTCCTCGACGGCCCGACCGTTCACCAGGGCGGCCCCCGCCGCCTGTGGAGCGAACTGGAACGGGTCCGCAACCGGCTCAACCGTGAGGGGACCCTACCCGTTTACGGGGCCCGAGTCCGGATCGCACCGGACGGCACCCTCACCCTCTCGCGCGGCTCCTGGTCCGCCACCATCGACTGACCGCCCGCACCGCACGGCGCCCGCTCCTTCCGAGGGCGGGCGCCGTCCCGTGTGCTCAGCGGGCGCCGCGGTCCCGGCGCTCCCCGGCGCTTTGAGGGCGGTACAGGCCGCCCTCTGGCCGATGGTCCTGGTCGGGCTTGTTCCACTGTTGGTTGGCTGGTCGTGGCCGTGGGTGCGCGCCCACTCGTCGAACGGTACTCATCGCCGCGGCGGTTGCTCGGTCACGTCTGCTCCGTCTCGTCCTGGTCCTGGTCGCTGTTGTCGTGCTCGCAGTGGCCCTCGCACTTCCTAGTGCATCGTGTGCGTGAGTCTGTAGGGCTGCCGTCGGCGTGCTCTTGGTGGTGGCTGCCGGGGGTGGGGCACGGGTGCTGCCACCCCGCGCTGGGTTAGAGCGGCGGTTTACTGCCGCCAGTTGCGGCGAGGCTGGAGGACTCAGCAGATGACACGTACTCGCGGGCAGCACATCGCTGGACACCCACGCGCATAGGCCGGCCGCGCCCACACAGCATGCTCGCGGCGGGGGCGCTTCCGGAATAGATGGTGCACACGTCGGCTTCGCTGCGCACGTAGCGGACTCCACAGCCGCACAGGTCCCAGCCGGAACAAGGGCCGCACCAGTCGCGTCCGACCAGAGCCGGGCTGAAGCAAATGAAGGCGTTGGCCATGCAACTGCCACTCCAGCTCGGTGTATCACGACCTTACCCAGCCGCCTCCCGTACTCGTCTGCCTCTCCGGCGCGTCGTATGCGGGGCCCAGCACCTCAGGCGACGGCCCGAGCTGGCACGATCCCTGCATGACTGAGGGTGGGGAATCCATACCGGAAGCATCGACCTCATGGCCCGCCGCCTCACCGGTGAGGTTCGCCCTGAACAGGCGCTTCGTGGCAGCCAAGGCGTTGGGACGGACGGCTCTCTACTTCGCCTGATAGGGCTGCTCGGCGTCTGCAAGACCTACCACCGTGATCGCCAGTCAAGGACAGGCCCTGGCGGGGACGCAACATAGCCGACGATCGCCGGTTAGCCAAACCGGCGATCCTGCGGACTATTGATGCGGGTTCTGGAGAACAGCCCTTAAAGCGAGCTTATAGGAGTTCTCCGGGTGTGCTGGACAGTTATGTATGCCAACTCGGGAGAAAGTGTGACGGTGCGCTTCATGGATGTCAGGGAAACGGCTGAGTATTTGAACGTGTCCATCTCATGGCTCTATAAGAATTCCGTGCGTTCCGGACTGGCAACCTACAGGTTCGGAACAGGCCCGAATGCGAAGATCCGATTCAAGGTGTCAGAAGTTGAAGCCTGGGTAAAGCAGCAGCGAGTGATGGGCGGATAAATCTCGCGAGGTCTCGCGGCCGGGAGACCAGCGGTAAGCGCCTATCTCGTTCTGTTACAGGGGTAATTTTGCAGAATCGTTCGTTGGTTCGTGGGATGGGTTCGTTTTTCAAGGAGTGTGAGCATCCGCGGTCGCGGTGGTCGAAGTGTCCTCACCCTTACAAGATCCGCTACCGGTCGGCGGCGGGAAAGCAGGT